>JBGSJA010000022.1:0-5148 GCA_041742235.1 Salaquimonas sp.
GGGCCCCACCGATGTCCGCAAGGCCAACGGCAACGCCGAACTGCTGGAAGCGACGTTTGGCGCGATCCGTGATCTCCCCGAAGGCGGTCTTGTCTTCACCAATTTCGTCGATTTCGACCAGCTATACGGTCACCGGCGGGACGTTCCCGGCTATGCCGCCGCGCTTGAGGCTTTCGACCGCGAAGTCCCCCGCCTGACGGGCGCCATGCGGCCGGGAGACCTGATGGTCATCACCGCGGACCATGGCAACGATCCGACATGGCCCGGTACGGATCACACGCGCGAGCAGGTTCCGGTTCTCATGTGGCGGAAGGGAATTGTCCCGGCCAATGCCGGCACGCGCGCATGCCTTGCCGATATCGGCGCGACGATATCAGCGCATCTTCGGATCGGGCCCGGCCCGCACGGAAAACCGGTAAGGGAAGCCCTCGCATGACCGGCAAGCTGCCCAAGGCGGAGATCCACTGTCACATCGAGGGCGCGGCCAGTCCGGCGCTGGTGCTGTCGCAGGCTGTTAAATACGGCGCGGATGTCTCGGCCTTCATATCTCCGCAGGGCGGCTATGTGTGGCACGACTTCACATCCTTCCTGAAAGCCTATGACGGCGCGGCGGCCCTGTTCCGCACGCGTGATGATTATGCGTTGCTGGCCGAGACCTATCTGCTTTCGCTCGCGCAGGAAGGGGCGATCTACAGCGAGTTCTTCATCTCGACCGACCATGCGCGCGAGGCCGGTCTTTCGCCGCAGGCCTATGTCGATGGCCTGGCGGAAGGCATGGAGCGTGCGCACGCCGCCACCGGCATCCAATCGCGGATGATCGCGACCGGCCTGCGCCACATGGGGCCCGAAGCGGTGGAAGGTGCGGCCCGGCTTTGCGTGGCGATGGACCACCCGATGATCACCGGCTTCGGCATGGCCGGCGAGGAGCGGATGCACCATCCGCGCGACTTCGTGCGCGCCTTCGACATTGCCCGCGACGCGGGGCTCGGCATCACCGTCCATGCCGGGGAACTGGCCGGCTGGGAAAGCGTTGCCGCCGCGCTCGATCATCTGCGGCCCTCGCGCATTGGCCATGGCGTGCGCGCCATCGAGAACCCCGCTTTGGTTGAGCGCATCGCGCGCGAGGGCATCGTGCTTGAATGCTGCCCGGTATCGAATGTGGTGATGAAGGTCTTTCCGGACTCCGCAACCCATCCATTTCCCGCGCTGGACAAGGCCGGCTGCCGCGTCACCCTCAATTCGGACGATCCGCCGCATTTCCACACGTCGATCGGGAACGAATATGCGGTTGCGGCGCAGCATTGGGGCTATGGCGAGGCCGATCTTCTGCGCTTTACGCGCAATGCCATCGAAAGCGCGTTCATAGATGGGGAAATGCGAGCCAGCCTGCTTGAGAAGTGCGCCGCCGGGCGCATAGGTTGACCGAACCCGGCGCCTGAGCGTCGGTATCTGGAGCGAACATGCCCGAGACCCACAAGACCCGCCCGCAAGTCACCGTCGTCGACCATCCGCTGGTGCAGCACAAGCTGACGATCATGCGCAACAAGGAGACATCGACCGCGAGCTTTCGTCGGCTGCTACGCGAGATTTCGCTGCTCCTGTGCTATGAGGTGACACGCGATCTCGAACTCACGACGACGCAGATCGACACGCCCCTGCAACCCATGGAAGCGCCGACGCTGGAAGGCAAGAAGCTGGTATTCGCCTCGGTGCTGCGCGCCGGCAACGGGCTGCTGGAGGGCATGCTCGACCTCGTTCCGGCCGCGCGCGTCGCCCATATCGGACTTTACCGCGACCACGACACGCTGGAGGCGGTCGAATACTACTTCAAGGCCCCGCAGGACCTTGCCAACCGGCTGGTGATCGTGGTCGATCCGATGCTGGCCACCGCCAATTCGGCCATCGCGGCGGTGGACCGGCTGAAGCGGCGCGGCGCGACAAACCTGCGCTTCCTGTGCCTGCTGGCCGCGCCCGAGGGCGTAAAGCGCTTCACAACCGCCCATCCGGACGTGCCGGTCGTCACCGCGGCGATTGACAGCCATCTGAACGAAAAGGGCTACATCGTGCCGGGTCTGGGCGACGCCGGCGACCGCATGTACGGCACCAAGTAACGAGTGATTAACCGGACGCGCGTTTTTGCGGCGCGATAAACCGGAAAGTGACTTGCCCGTGCCACTGTGCCGCGTGATTGGCGGGAATATCTGGCATGTGGCGCTACATCTTCATGGCGGTTTCGTTCATCAGCTTTGCGAGCTACGGCCCCGCTTTGCTGCAGGAAAAGCTTGACGCGGTTCCTGAGGCAAACGAGCCGGCACAGCCGGTCGCCATGGCGGCAAAGGAAGCAGCGCCGCGACAGGCAGACAATCCGGCGGCAGGACGATCCACCCGGATCGCTTCCGACAATCGCGGCCATTTCATCGCCAGGGCAAGGCTCAACGGCAGGCCCGCCGACGTGCTGGTCGATACCGGCGCAACCTCGGTCGCCATCAATGAAAGCATGGCGCGGCGCATCGGCATCAAGCTCGGCAAGGCCGATTTCAAATACAAGGTAAACACCGCCAACGGCCAGACCTACGCCGCGGCAGTCACCATCGACGAGATCGAAATTGGCCGCGTGCGGGTCGAGAATGTCCAGGCTAGCGTGCTGAAGGACAACGCTTTGGACGGTATCCTTCTTGGCATGAGTTTTCTCGGCAAGCTGAAGCGCTTCGAGGTTGCAAGCGGCACGCTGGTCTTGACGCAATAAAGTTCAGCCGATCTGCTCGATCACCGCCGGCGGCATGCCGGCGCCTTTCTCCACCGCGCCCAGCACACGCGCCTTCGCCCTTGCCGCACTCGTCTCGTCGCGCGCAAGGATCTCGCACAGCGGCGATACGCCATCCCAGTCGCGGCCCGCGATGTTGACGAGGCCCACCGCGTGATCGATCGCGTCGGCAGGGTGCGTACGCCCGCCGCCAAGTTCGATGACGGCAAGCCCGATTTGCCGGGCATCGAAGGCGAGGTTGTGCCTGCAGCGATGCGCCATCGTCTCGTCCGCCATGACGGCAATTCGCACCGGCGGATGCCGTAGATACCGGTCGGCATTTTCCATGAAGTCAACGGGACCGCCCAAGGCCGCGACCATGCGCCCGAAACACTCCGCCGCCCGGCCCGAACGGAACGCGCCCTCCATCCGCTCCGCACCGTCCGGTGCATTGGCGGCAATGCCTGCCGAAACCAGCATCTGCGCGCCAAGCGCCACGGTCACTTCCCACAGCCGCTTGTCGATGTGCGTGCCAGCCAGAAAATCGACGGCGTTCCGCATTTCCACGGCATTGCCCGCCGCCGAGGCCAGCGGATGGTCCATGTCGGTCAGCAGCGCCGTGGTGCGCAACCCCGCCCCGTTCGCGACCTCGACGAGGCTGATCGCAAGTTCGCGCGCCTTCTCGAGCGAATTCATGAACGCGCCCGACCCGACCTTGACGTCGAGCACCAGTCCCTTGAGGCCGGCGGCGAGCTTCTTCGACAGGATCGAGGCGGTGATCAGCGGCACGCTTTCCACGGTCGCGGTGACGTCGCGGATCGCGTAGATGCGCTTGTCGGCGGGAGCGAGGTCCCCCGTCTGGCCGATGATGGCGCAGCCGACGTCTTCCACCACTTTGCGGAAAAGCGCGTTGTCCGGTGCGGTGGTATAGCCGGGAATGGAATCGAACTTGTCGAGCGTGCCGCCGGTATGGCCGAGGCCGCGACCTGAAATCATCGGCACATAGGCGCCGCACGCCGCGACCGCCGGGGCGAGCATCAAGGAAACATTGTCGCCGACGCCGCCCGTCGAATGCTTGTCGACGACTGCCGGCCCCAGATGCGACCAGTCGAGCACGTCGCCCGAATCACGCATTGCCAGCGTCAGCGCCACGGCCTCGTCGCGGTCCATGCCGTTGAGAAAGATCGCCATCGCAAGCGCGGCGACTTGGCCTTCCGAAACGCGCCCCGAAGTGACGCCCTCGACGAACTGCGCGATTTCGGCCGCGTCCAGCGAACGACCGTCGCGCTTCCTTCGAATGGTTTCCTGCGGCAGCATCGTCATACGCCGAACGGGGTCCAGATCGTCTTGACGCGGACGGCGTAGGTGAGGAACTCGCGGCCCTGTCCCTGCACGGGCGAGAACCAGTCGCGCGCCTTGCCGTGGTTCACCCAGGTCGGTTTGAGATTTCCCGCCGATTCCGCCTCGACAACCGCGCTGCCCTCGGCCGTGCCGAAATACCAGTGGCAGCCGATGTCGTCATGCTTTGCCATCTCTTTCGCCAGCGCCTCGCGCGGGCCGGTGACGAAATTGACGACGCCTCCGGGCAGGTCGGACGTGTCGAAAACCTGGTAAAGTTCGCCCGCGACCAGCGGGAAAAACTGCGACGGGGTCGCCACGACGCGGTTGCCCATCGCTATGGCAGGCATCACCGTGGATATCAGCGACAGCAGCGGCGCCTCGTCCGGCGCCGAGATCGCCAGCACCTCATAGGGTTCGTTGAGCGCGAGGCTGAGCATGTTCGCCATTGGCGCGCGCACGGCGCCGTCATGTTTGTCGGCCCATGCCGCGTAATGCATGATCCGCGCGACGGAGGCGGCGACTTCGGCATTTGCCGCAGCCTGTGAAGCGCCGGTCAGCCGGCGAATGAGCATGGCGAAATCGCCCGCGCGCGTCTCCAGGTTTTCGGCGATGAAGTAAAGCACCTGTGCACGGCCATGGCCGGTCATCTCCGCCCAGCCCGCGGCTGAATGCGCCGCTTCCACCGCGTTGCGGATGTCTTTGCGATTTCCGTAGCCAGCTTCCGACACCAGCTTCCCGCGCGCGTCCAGCACCGGGTAGGAGTATCCCGAATCGGGCCGGGCCTGCGCGCCGCCGACATAGTTCTTCATCGTGCGGTCGAGGCCTGACCCTTGTGCGCCGCCTTCCGGCAAGGGTTCCGGCGCGGGCTTGGGCGCGGGCAAGAGCTTCGCCTTCTTCGTCCAGGCGGGCACCAGATATTCGAGCATGCCCTCGCGCCCGCCCTCGCGGCCAAAGCCCGATTCGCGGTAGCCGCCGAACCCGGCTGCGGCATCGAACAAATTGGTCGAATTGATCCAAACGACGCCCGCCTTCAGCCGCCGCGCCGTGTCGAAGGCGATATCGAG
>JBGSJA010000023.1:0-5155 GCA_041742235.1 Salaquimonas sp.
CGGCCAGCGCATCGCGCGGCAGGCCGATCAGCGGCTGGCGCGTTTCGGCGGGCGCGGGACGAAGAGCGTCGCGCACCTCAGGTTTGCCGGCGTGAATGGTGTGGACCATGACCGTTCCATATTCGCCCGATGGGGCGTAAAAAACAAACCGCCGGGCTGCAAATGCGCCCGGCACAAGCCTCAGATAGCATCAAGAGGCCGGTTTTTCACCTGCGAATTTGGCAGCCGCTCACTTGCAGGCCGAGATGTCCTTGAGCGAGGCAGTCACCCCCGAGAGGGAATATTTGTAGCTCGTCTGCGTTCCGCGGCGCGAAAAGGCCGTGAGCGACATGGCCTTGCCGCTGCGCATGGATTCAACCACGGCGTTTTCCTCGGCGGCGTTTTCAAGCCAGGCACTGTCGCCACGCGTGAACATCACGTACTTCTTGCCGTCGATTTCCAGCGTGACCTTGGAATCGTCCTTGAACGGATAACCGACCTTGAATTGCGGCTGAAGACTGGGTTCACCCGAATGGCTGGCAAGCATGAAAAAGACTTCGCCATGGTCGCGATCGGTCGGCTGCTTTTCGGTCGGCACCGAAACGATGTAGCAGGTCTTGCTGCCATCGACGACGGCGCTGAATGCGCTCCAATCCTGGTTTTCGCTGATGCGTGTCGGCGCCTGCGCCAACGCCGGACTTGCGGCCGCGCCAGCCGCCATGGCCATTGCCAAGGTCGCAAGCCAGAAATTTCCGCGTCTGTTCATCTTGGTTCCCGTCAAGTCTGTCGCGCGGGAAAGCTCCGCCGCGATCTTCCTCAATTTTCGCCGCGGCTGCCGCGCTCCGGCCACCATTCCGGCTTTGAAACAGCGCCTCCAGAATGCTTTAGGATGTCTTACCAAACCGTATACGATTCGATACAAAGCCGGCTGTGCCGCAAAAGGCCACATGCTCCTGAAACCGGGGCGAGATTTGCTTCCCCTGCAATACAAGTTTGGCAAATCTTTGGCTGACGGCTTGCCCAACCCGCCCCGAAAAATGCTAAAGCAAGGCCGCATACGGGTGCATATGGCGTTACATGGCTAATCTGACCGCGGACGAAATGACAGGGCTTGCAGGGCGCGTCGCGCAGGAGCGCGACCGGCAGGCCTTTGAAATCCTGTTTGATTTCTTTGCGCCGCGAATAAACGCCTATCTGCGGCGCCTCGGCCTCGACCCGGCAGCGGCGGAGGAAATCTGCCAGGAAGTCATGGTCACGCTCTGGCACAAGGCCAGCCAGTTCGACCCGTCGAAGTCGACGCTCTCGACCTGGCTCTTCCGAATCGCACGCAACCGAAGGATCGATCTCGCGCGACGCGACAAGAGCGACGCCTTCGACCAGGACGATCCGACGCTGCTGCCAGAGCCAGACCCTTCGCCTGATTCGGGCATCGATTCGGCCCAGCGCGAAATGAAGGTTCGCGAAGCGATGTCGCAATTGCCACCGGAACAATATGCCGTGATCCGCTTCGCCTTCTTCCTTGGCTATCCGCACAGCCGGATCGCCGAGGAAACGGGCCTGCCCATCGGAACCGTCAAATCGCGAATCCGGCTGGCCTTTGCGCGGCTCAAGGTAATCCTCGAGCAGGATCCGGCGATCGATACAAACTGAAACAGCCAGCCTGCTCAGGGCTGCCGGTTGCGGCCCTTTCGGCCCGGCAGGCGGACACCTGCGCTGTAGAGCGGCTTGCCGTGCAAATGCGGCTTGGCCGGGGCCAGCGGCCCTCCGGCCTTCACCGGGCGCTCGGCGAAACGCCCGAGACTGCACATGCGGTCATACATCACCACCACGCCCGCCATCGCCACGTTGATGCAGAAGCGGATCGGGATTTTCACCACGAATTCACAGCATTCCACCATTTGCGGCGAAAGCGAGCCGTGTTCGGGACCCAGCACATAGGCGGCCCGCGTCGGGTGCCGGAAGGAGGGCAGGTCGATCGCGGCGTCGCTCAGTTCAACGCCTACAAGGCGGCAATCGTCCGGCAGGTGCATTTCCGCGACAGAAGGGTAGGTGTACCAGGGCAGGTGGAAATCGGACCGGTTGGTGTCGGAACCGGGTTTGCCGACAGCACGTGCGGGCGAAACGGTGAACACGAAACTGGCGCCGAAGCCGTGAGCCGACCTTGCCAGATTGCCGAAGTTCATCGGCTTCGAGATGCCTTCCACCCCGATGCCGAAATAGCCCCGCTGCACGGAAATCATGCCCCGGTGGCGTTCCAGGTCTTGCCGTCGGGTGCCTCGGCCTGCTGCTCGCTGGCCAATGCCTTGCGGGCGGCATGGTAGTGCGCATCCTTGAGGTTGGAGCGGATCGCGGTCATCGCGGCGGCCAGGACCGCGATATCGTCGGTAAAGCCGAAGCCCATGAGGATGTCCGGCACCCAATCGAGCGGCAGCACGAAATAGGCCAGCGCGCCGAAAAGGATGTAGCGTGCACGCGATGGCGTCGCCGGGTCGAGCGCACAGAAATAGCCGGCTACCACATCCTCGATGAAGGGAATGCGGCCCGCCGCCGTGCGCACCTTGTTCCAGAAGCCTGCGCGCACACGCTTTTCATCGGCGCGCGCCTTTTCCGGGCCGGGTTCGGGATTGAGTATTTCGCCGTAAAGCACCTTGCGCATTCACCCCTCCGTGGTGGCGGCAACACCCGCACAGACATGGAAATGGTGCAGCAAAACGGTGGTTGCAAGAAAAACCGGCATGCTCAGCCGCCCGCCGCCTTGTCGATGAAGCGCGCCAGCTTGAAATCAAGTTCCGTCAGGCCGCCGGCATCATGCGTCGTCAGGGTGATTTCGACGGTCTTGTAGACATTGGACCATTCGGGGTGGTGATCGAGTTTCTCGGCCTGCATCGCCACGCGTGTCATGAAGCCGAACGCCTCGTTGAAACTGGCAAAGACGAGCTTTCGCATGATGGCGTCGCGGCCCTCGACCAAGGTCCATTGCGGCACGGAAGCGAGTGCGCGATCCCTTTCCCCGCCATCCAGCCTGCCCGCCATGCGATCCCCCTACCAGCCGGCTTGCCGCATCGCGGCGTGTTGAGGTCTGGCATCGCGCTTGCCAGTCAGCGGAAAGCGCTCCTCGACGATGTAGGGTCCGCCGCCCACCGAGTCCTTGGAGGAATAGAGAACGAAGCTTGTCGCCATGAATGGCGGCGCTGAATAGAGCCCGCGCAGCGACAGATAATGTCCGACATCGGCGCCTTTTGCGCCGCGCAGGCGCGCGATCGTGACATGCGGCACGAATTTGCGGCTCTCGGGCTTAAGGCCGACCCGCTGGGCAATGCGCTCGTGTTCGGCCTGCAACTCCGAAAGGCCGGAATTGCGCTCGACGCAGGCATGCAGCGAATGTGGCTTGTTGCCGCCGAAGGCGTCGAGGCCGGAAAGGCGGATGGAGACGGGGTTGCGCTCCACCCTTGCAAGGGCGTTCACCAGTTCGTCGGCAGTCCGAAAGTCGGTGTCGCCGACGAAACGCAAGGTGATGTGGTAGTTTTCGGCATCTATCCAGCGCGCGCCCGGCAGGCCTCCGCGCAGGAAGGAAAGGGAAAGGGCGACTTCGCCGGGCACTTCGAGGGCGGTAAAGAGTCTGGGCATCTCACACTCCTCGAATCAACTTTGCCACGTTGATCGAATCACGGCACGCAGCGTGCGGCAAGGCGTTAATTCGCGTTGGCCTGCCTGACGGCGCGCTCAAGGAACTCCTCCATGACCGGCAGAAAACGCGCAACGATCACGTCCACGCCGGCGCTGTTGGGATGCATCCCGTCATTCTGGTTGAGACTTGGCTGCGCGGCGACGCCATCAAGGAAGAACGGGTAGTGGGCAGCGCCATGCTTCTGCGCCAGATCGGCGAAGAGCGCATCGAACTCGCCCGCATAGTCGCTGCCCAGATTGGGCGAGGCGCGCATGCCGGCGAGAAGGACGGGGATGCCCCGCTCCTTGAGGCGGGAAAGCATAGCGTCGAGGTTCTTGCGGGTTTGCGCAGGATCGATGCCGCGCAGCATGTCGTTGGCGCCCAGTTCCAGGATGACCCCGCCGGTTCCATCGGGCACCGACCAGTCCAGCCGCCCCAGTCCGCCAGCCGTGGTATCTCCCGAAACGCCGGCATTGACGATGCTCACGTCATGGCCGCGGGCGCGCAGGGCAGCTTCCAGCCGGGCCGGAAACGCCTCTTCCTGCGGCAGGCCCTGGCCCGCGACAAGGCTGTCGCCAAACGCGACGATGGTTGCCTGCGCCGCAAATGCGGGGCCGGGGATCAAGAAAAATGACATGATGACAACAAGGCATGCCGCCCGCGCCGTACTCAGAACCATCGTGATATGTCGTGACATTGCCAGCCGCGTTCCCGGTGCCTATGTGTCACATATCTAGGGCCGTCGATGGTCCGGTTCCAGATAGTCGGCGTACTGCAACGCAATCGGCCGGGTTAGCCAGGCCTTCCAGGGGATTTCCGTTTGCCCGACAGCATCATACGCCTTGAAGATGTTCATCTGACCTTGGGCGAGGGTGCGTCCCGCGTTCACGTCCTCAACGGGGCGAGCCTCAACGTTTCGCGCGGCGAATCGGTTGCCGTGCTCGGACCTTCCGGCTCCGGCAAGTCGACGCTTCTGATGGTTATGGCAGGTCTCGAGCGGGCCGACAGCGGCATGGTCAAGGTTGGAGACAGTGAATTGACCGGCCTAAGCGAGGACATGCTGGCGAGCTTTCGTGGCCGCAATGTCGGCATCGTCTTCCAGTCCTTTCACCTGATAGCGAACATGACGGCGCTGGAGAACGTCGCCGTGCCGCTGGAACTTGCCGGCGACCGCGACGCGTTCGACAAGGCGCACAGCGAACTGGCGGCTGTCGGGCTTGCCGGGCGCGAAAGCCATTATCCCGGCCAATTGTCGGGCGGCGAACAGCAGCGGGTGGCCATTGCCCGCGCGCTTGCGCCAGATCCCCTCATCCTTGTCGCGGACGAGCCGACCGGCAATCTCGACGGGGAGACCGGACGGCAAGTGGCCGACCTGCTTTTCGCCAAGCAGCAGGAACGCGGCACGACGCTGGTTCTCGTGACCCATGACATACGGCTTGCGGAGCGGTGCGGGCGCATCGTGCGGGTGCGCAATGGCGCCGTCGAGCGCGAAGCGGAATCCAGGCAGCC
>JBGSJA010000024.1:0-3265 GCA_041742235.1 Salaquimonas sp.
GGCCACGTCCTCGGCGTAGGCGTATTCGACGCAGCCGTCCTCGGCGCGGCTGGCGGTCAGCATCGCCAGCATGTGCGGCTTGAAGTGGGCCAGGTTCTCCGGCGGAATCCGGACGGTCCCGGCGATCACCAGCATCAGGCGTCTTCCAGCCAGGGCTGGGCCAGGGCGCGACGTTCCTCGAACACGTCGATGGACTTTTCCTGCTGCAGGGTCTCGCCGATGGCGTCCAGGCCCTTGAGCATCTTCTCCTTGCGCTTCGGATCGATCTCGAAGCGGAAGGTGCGGCCCGAGGGCGAGACCACGGTCTGGGCCTCCAGGTCGACGCTGACCACGTGGTTGCCGCCCTTGGCCTCTTCCATCAGCGCCTGAACCTCGTCGGCCTTCAGCACCACGGGCAGAAGGCCGTTCTGGAAGCAGTTGTTGTAGAAGATGTCGGCGAAGCTGGTGGAGATCACGCAGCGTATGCCGAAATCGAGCAGCGCCCATGGCGCGTGCTCGCGGCTCGATCCGCATCCGAAATTGTCACCGGCCACGAGGATCTGCGCCTTGCGCCAAGCCGGCTGGTTGAGGACGAAATCGGGGTTCTCGCCGCCCGCTTCGGTGTAGCGCATGTCCGAGAACAGGCCCTTGCCGAGGCCGGTTCGCCGGATCGTCTTCAGATAATCTTTTGGAATGATCATGTCGGTGTCGACATTGATGATCGGCAGCGGGGCTGCCACGGCGGTAAGCGTGGTGAACTTGAGCATGTAAGACGCGCCATCCGTGCTTGGGTTTGGGCGCGCACTTACACCAAACCGCCGTTCCGGTCGAGTGCCCGGGACGCCTAAACGGACAAGCCGGCTCAGATCACGTTACGCTCGGCAAAGGGCCGGTTCTTGCGTACCCGGACCGGGGCAAAAGGCGAGCAGTCGATTGTGCGGTAGTGCCCGTGGACGATGCGCTCTGCCAGCGCCCGGCCGGCGGCAGGCGCCTGCTGCACGCCATGACCGGAAAAACCGGTAATGCAGAAGAAGTTTTCTGCTTCCTTATGCACACCGATGAAGGCGTTCTGGTCAAAGCTGTTGTAGTCGTAGTGACCCGCCCACGCCCCTTCCACTTTCACCGCCTCGAAAGCAGGGATGCGTTCGGCAAGCACCGGCCAGATCATATCTTCGAAGAAATGGTGATCCGGCTCGAAATCATTCGGATCGGCCGGGCCGTCCTCGGCCTCCGGCGGGGAAAATCCGGTGATGAAGCCTGCCCCTTCCGGGCGGACCCATATGCCGGTGATATCCACGGTCAGTGGCATGTTGACCGGCGGATTGGCGCATTTGAAGCGAAACACCGTGCGCTTGCGCGGCTCTACCGGAAGATCGATGCCCGCCATGGCCGCAACGCGGCCCGAATTCGTCCCGCCGGCATTGACGAGGATGCGGCACCGAGGATGCTCGCCGCCCGCCAGGCTGACGCCGGTGACAATCCCGCCGACCCGTTCGATGCCGGTAACCTCGTCCCGGATCTCGACAATGCCGCGCTTGCGGTTTTTCGCCCTGAGCGCGCCAAGAACCGTCCAGGGATCGAACCAGCCTTCGCCGGACAGGCCGGTCGTCCCTGCGGCAATGCCGTTCGTCGCAAGCCAGGGGTGTCGCCGCTGCAGGGCTTCGGGGGTTTCCAGCACGATATCGGCGCCATTGGCGATTTGTACCGCGTGGTTTTCCTTGAGGATCTGAAGGCCGGAAGGCGGCGCCAGCAGGAGATAGCCATGTTGCTGGAAACCTGCCGGCACGCCGAAGCGCGCCTCGAAGCCCTTGTAGAATTCAAGCGATGCCCGCGACAAGGCGATGTTCTGCGCGATCGAGAATTGCTGGCGGATCCCGGCCGCCGAAAGCGCCGTCGCCGACCGGGAAAAGCCTTTGTCGCGCTCGATGACGGCGATCGTCCCGTCAAAGCCCTCCTCGCGCAGGAAAAAGGCTGTCGACGCGCCCATGAGTGCGCCGCCGATGATGATGATATCGTATGCTGAGTCGGCCATGGCGCGACGCTATCGGGTTTCGCGGGGCTTGCAAGCGGATGGCATCATCGCGAATGATCGGCGTAGGCGCGATCTTCGACAGGCTGCCACTTTACCGCTGTGTTGGCTGGAAAGGCTTGTTACGGATGCGTTTTGAAAAATTAACCATTGAAAGGGAGGCAGGGATGCCAACCATGTACCGGTTTTTGACAGGTCCGGACGATTCGGCTTTCTGCCACAAGGTCTCGAAAGCCTTGTCGCAAGGCTGGCTGCTGCATGGCGCGCCGTCCTATGCCTTCGACGCGTCCACCGGCCAGTTGCGTTGCGGGCAGGCTGTGATCAAGGAGACGGACGAGCCGTATGATCCCGAGCGCAAGCTTGGCGAATATTGACCGGCTTTTCCCTAACCGGCTGCCGCCTCGATCCGCTCCATGTCCTCGTCCGACAGGCCGAAATGATGGCCTATCTCATGGATCAACACATGGGTGACGATGTCGCCCAGCGTCTCCTCGTTCTCGGCCCAGTAGTCGAGGATGGGGCGGCGGTAGAGCGTGATCCGGTTCGGCCATTCGCCTGTGTTCGGGTTCCATTTGTCGGCGACGCCGCGCCCCTCGAACAGGCCGAGAAGGTCGAACGGCGTCTCGAGGCCCAACTCGTCGAGGACTTCGTCTTCGGGAAAATCCGCCACCTTGATCATCACGTCCCCGGTCAGCGTGCGGAACTCGTCGGGCAGCGTGCGATAGGCTTCGGCCGAAAGCTTCTCGAAATCGGCAAGCGAAGGCGACAGCCTGTCGTGCCATGAACGCAGTTTCGCAGGATCGGATATGTTGACCATTCAATGCCCAGACATTTTTCCCTCATATAGACCGGCATGGCGGGCATTGCGAGTGTTGGCGGCGGGCCATGCGGAGGCCCTTGCTCATAGGAAAAAATTCTCGCTGCATGGCGAAGACTCCGCTTGACTCGCCGGTACGGTTCCGGAATCTATAGGAACATAACAGGAACATTTACCGCCAAGGGCGGTTGAACCATGCAGGTGGAAGGCGTTGCCGCGCTTTCCGTCGCAGGAGGCATTTGCCATGACGAGGCACGCAAGGGCCGGGCAGGACAAGGTGACGCAGGCAGCGGCTGAGCATGCAGGGGCCGCGCAGGAACAGTCCCGGGCCTCCGGTTACGGACGGGCCGACCTCATCGCCGCGCTTGGCGCGCGCATCGCCCGCATCGAGAACCGTCCGCCCGCTTTCGACCCCGCGCATGAAACGGCAACGGCCACCT
>JBGSJA010000025.1:0-2196 GCA_041742235.1 Salaquimonas sp.
CCAACTCGATCTCGTGCGCCGGATCGCTCGACGGTCCGTAGGCCATGGCGATCCCGGCGACCGGAACGAGCGGGGCGATCACGGCGAGGTTGAAGAAGGCGTCTCGTGGTTGCTCCGACCCCGCCACCATGAGGCCGATGACGGCCACCACGAACACCGCAGCGAACCACGAACGGCGCAAGGCAGGCGTGGCGACCACGACGCGTGTGACCTCCGACGGAAGGCCGATCGTGCGCAACGCTCGTTCGACGAGACCGGGGCGTGGTGCATCCAGTTCGACGGTGATCGCTCGCCAGTTGGCTTCGATCCGCGACGGTTCGACCGGCATCATGTGAGGAGCTCCTTCATGGTCGACCGGGCCCGCTGCAGCCGGGTCAGGCGCACCGCTCCATCACCGCAGGCAACCGTCAGAAGTTCGTCGAGCACTTGCCCCGGTGCGCCGGTTCCTGCCGCGAGCGTCGAGCCGATGATCTTCACCCGCTCGGGCTTGCCGCCAAAGTTCATCTCGCACCATGCGCCGGGGAAGGGCGACAGGCCGCGGATGTGGTTGTGCACGTCTACGGCGTCGCGGTTCCAGTCGATCCGCGTTTCGCCCTTGTCGATCTTGGCGGCGTAAGTGACGCCGTCGGCGGCTTGCGGTGTCAGGGGCAGGGCATCTTGCTCGATCAGGCTGGCGGCGCGCACCATCAAGGCCGCCCCCATATGCGAGAGGCGGTCGTGCAATTCGCCCGCGGTTTCGTCCGGCCCGATCGGCGTGCGATCGGCCAACGCCACAGGGCCTGTGTCCAGCCCTTCCTCCATGCGCATGACCATCACGCCGGTTTCATTGTCACCCGCCATGATCGCGCGCTGGATGGGCGCCGCGCCCCGCCAGCGCGGCAGCAGCGAAGCGTGGATGTTCCAGCATCCCAGCTTCGGCGCATCGAGAACGGCGCGCGGAAGGATCAGCCCATAGGCGACGACGACGGCGATATCCGCATCGAGCGCGGCAAAGCCGGCTTGTTCATCAGCGCCTTTCAGCGAGACCGGCGTTCGCACCTCGATGCCAAGGGCCTCGGCCCGCTCGTGCACCGGCGAGCAGCGCAACTCCATGCCGCGCCCGGCAGGCCTTGGCGGCTGGCTGTAGACAGCGGCGATCTCGTGCCTGGCGGCATGGAGCGCAACCAGCACCGGCACGGAAAAATCCGGCGTTCCCATGAATATGATGCGAAGGCTCATCTGCTGCCCGTGCGGCTTTCTTTCATCGGTTCAAACGGGTTTATCGCGTCAGGTCAAGGCCCGGCAAGCAGAGCGGCGGACGACCGGTCAGCCGACCATCCGGCCGGGCCTGGGATTCTGTTTCGCGATCTTGGTGAATTTCTTCACCACCATTTCGCGCTTTAGGCGGGAGATGTGGTCGATGAACAGCTTGCCGTCGAGGTGGTCGATCTCATGCTGCAGGCAGGTGGCCATCAGCCCGTCGGCGTCGATCACCTGCTCCTTTCCGTCGCGGTCGAGATAGGAAACCTTCACAGCCGCTGGACGCTCGACCTCGGCGTAATAGTCGGGGATGGAAAGGCAGCCTTCCTCGTAGACCGAACGTTCTTCCGACGACGTGAGTATCTTCGGGTTGATCAGGAAAATCGGGTTCGGCTTGCGCTTCTTGCGCGCCTCGCGGCGGCCTTCCGGCGTGGTTTCATCCGGCGCGGCCTCATCCGGCGCTTCCTCTTCCGGATCGCCGATATCGACGGTAACGATGCGCAACGGCACGCCGACCTGGATGCCGGCAAGGCCGATGCCCGGCGCCTCGTACATGGTCTCCAGCATGTCGTCGAGCAGGCGCAAGAGCGGCTCGTCGATGCGTTCGACGGGCCTCGACACCTCGCGCAGCACGGGGTCTGGCAAATGGATGATTTCTCTAACGCTCATGCCGGGGAAACCTTTCCACCTTGAAATATGAAAGGAAAAGGCCGTGGTCAAGCGCGGCAGCCGGTCACGGTGGAGGATATTCCTGTTTTGTTCCTTGCCGGAATCAGCTAACCTGCGCTGATGGAACAGCCCGTTACCGACTTTCCGGCCGTCTTCGGCCAGACGCTCTTCGTGATCGGCAACCGCCCGATCAGCCTCGGCGAGGCGCTTGGCCTCGCCGGCGCACTGCTCGTGGCGCTGCTGCTGGTGTGGATCGTCCTTGGCGTGCGGGCAGGCAACCGGCGCGCC
>JBGSJA010000026.1:0-11716 GCA_041742235.1 Salaquimonas sp.
TTCAACGATTCGTCGGTGGAAACCGTCTGGCGGTCCGCATCATTGATGCGCAGGATGTCGAGGATCAGCGACGCAGTCAGGAACGTGCCGCTGTCGGCGACGCCAACGCCAACCTTCTTGCCGGCGAGGTCACGCACCGAGGCGATTTCCTTGCGCGCCAGCAAATGTATTTCCTCATTGTACAACGGAAACATGATGCGGACGCCGCGTATCGCCTGTTGGATCTCGGCATCCTTCGCCTCGAAGATCTTCAGATATTCGAGCACGTCGGACTGGACGATGCCGAACTGCGTGTTCTTGCGGTTGCGCACCCCGGCGAAATTCTCGAGGCTGCCGGCGCTTTCAACAACGTTGAGGCCGATGCCGCATGCCTGACCGAGGCCAGCAATATCGCGCCCGATCTGGATATAGGTGCCTTTCGGCCCGCCGGTCATGATGTTGCGCTCGAATTGCTGCGCGGCAGAAATTCCGGGAACAAACAAGGCGGCGATCAACGCCAATAACCACAGGCGCATGCAAACCTCCGCGCAGTGCCGGGAAACGAATTTCCCTAACAATCAGATTCCAGCGCCCGGATCAAATCACGGATGGCCAGTGCCGGTGCCCGGCCGATAGCGTCGGTGAGCGTTTTCGACACGCACTCGCCTTCGATCAATCCGGTGGCGATGGCATCGCGTTCGCTGCTGCTGAGATCTTCCAGCCCGCGCACCTGTTGCAAAACGCCGGCGACCAGCAGCGGGTCACGCGGTGTGCGGTCGCGCTCGGTTGCAGCGCCTGTGTTGCCCGCGTCTTCACTGCCCGTTTCGGCCTTGGCACTGCGCGATGCCGCGTCGTCCTTTTCTTTTGCCTGCGACTGTAACGCCGTCAATTGGCTCTTCAGCGCCGCCAGCTCGCCAGCAAGCCGGTCGCGATCCGCAGTAGCCGCAGCGATTTCAGTCCGCAGTTTGGCTTCGCTACCAGCATTGGCATTCTCGATCGCCGCAAGCGCCTTTACCCGCGTATCGAGTTCCGCAACCCGAGCCTTCGCCGCCTGCAGCTCCTCGTCTTTCGCCGAGGCCTGCGCTTCCGCAGCCGCAATGATCGCCTTTGCTTGCTCCTGCTCGGCCTTCGCTTTCGCCTCACCGGCCTTTGCGGCGTCAAGCGCGGCGCGATCCGCCTCAGCCTTGCTGCGCACGGACGCCAGTTCAGATTCGAGTTTCGTGACTTTTTCCCGCAGGCTTATGGTTTCGGCAATGGCTACCGCAAACGGTCCGCTGCCTTTCTCGGCGCTCGTTGATACTTGTCCGTTTTTGGCAAGCAATTCAGCCGATTTTTTCTGTTCCGCCGCCAGTTCGCCATCCAGTTTGGTGAGCAACTGGTCACGGCTGGCGAGATCGGCCTTCAGTTTCGCAATCTCGCCGCCATCTGTAACGGCCGCGCCAGATGCGCCTGCCTTTTCCGCTGTCTCCAGCCTGGCTGAGAGTTCGGCATTCTTCTTCTGCTCGGCAGATAGCTCCGCGTCGAGTTTGGTCAGCAATTCCTCGCTGAGCTTCAGGTCCGCCTTGAGCTTTTCGGTCGCTTCGCTGGCACCGGAAGCCGCCGCGCCGTCGCTGAGCGTCCTGTTCTTCTTGATTTCCTCATTCAACTGGTCGTCCAGCAGCGCCAGCGCATCTTCGCGTTCGCGCACCTGCTGCTTCAGCGCCGGGATCTCGACATTGAACGCCTGGTCCAGCCGCGCGGTCATTTCCTTTGTCACCGCCTCGGCGATCTGCAGCTTCGCCTCTTGCTGGCCAAACTTCGTTTCAAGTTCCTGTTTGAGCTTGAAATAATCCTCACTGCCTTGCGGCGCACCGCCGGTTGCCGAGCTTCCTCCAGCCGCTTGCAATTCGCTGCGCAGCGCGTTGTTCTCAGCCTCCATGCCGGCAATCACCTGCTCGGCAGCCTTGGCCTCCTTCTGCATCTGCGCGACGGTCTTCTCCAGATCGGCGGTGTCGGGCTTTTCGGCAAACTCGTCCAGCTTGCGGCGCAATTCATCAATGACACGTTGTTGGGCTTCGCTGATCGCGCTTGTGCCGTTATTGTCCGTGCCGGATTTCGGTAGGGTCTGGCCGGCGCCTTGTTGCGGCGGTGTCGCACGCAGATAAGGCGCGCCCACCCACGATGCGCCAGCCGCGACCGCGCCGCCGACAAGAATGCCGAAGATGAAAGCCGGAAAACGCGACGGTCTAGCCGTCGGCGTTGAAGTGCGTCCCCATTCGCTCACGCAAATGCCTCGCTAGCTAATGGCCCCGTCCGCAACAGGTAGGAGCAAAGGCGGCACGTGGCAAGATTCAGATTTCCGTTTTTGGCGCCAGCGCCCCGAAATCAAACAACTGACGATCCAGCAGATGGCTCGGCCTGACCGTAGCCAGCGCCCGCATCATGGTGTCTTTGCGGCCAGGCATGCGTTGCTCGATGTCGGCCAGCATCGCCTTCATGGTGTTGCGTTGCAGGCCGTCCTGGCTGCCGCACAGATCGCAGGGGATGATCGGGAATGCCATTGCCTCGGCGAATTTCGCCAGATCGGTCTCGGCGCAGAATGCCAGCGGGCGCAGCACCAGCAGGTCGCCTTCGTCATTGACGAGCTTGGGCGGGATCGCCGACAGCCTGCCGCCGTGGAACAGATTGAGGAAAAAGGTCTCGAGAATGTCTTCGCGGTGATGGCCGAGCACCAGCGCCGAACACCCTTCCTCGCGCGCCACCCGGTACAGATGCCCGCGCCGCAAGCGCGAACACAGCGAACAGTAGGTAGCGGTATCGGGCAGCTTGCCGGTCACGACCGAATAGGTGTCCTGGTATTCGATCCGGTGCGCGACGCCGATCTTTTGCAAATATTCGGGCAGGATGTGCTTGGGAAAATTCGGCTGGCCCTGGTCAAGATTGCAAGCGAGCAATTCCACCGGCAGCAGGCCGCGCCATTTGAGATCGAGCAGCAGTGCCAGCAGGCCGTAGGAATCCTTGCCGCCGGATAGCGCCACCAGCCAGCGCTGGCCGGGAACGATCATCGCATATTCGTCGACCGCCCGGCGAACGTTCTGGATAAGCCGCTTGCGCAGCTTGTTGAACGATACCGATGACGGCGCATCGCGAAACATCGGATGACAGCCTTCTGGCTCGGCCCCGGCTTCGGTTTCGGCAATGATGGCGGCGTGCTGGTTCATGAGCGCTGATTAGCGCGTTTGACGGCCCGCTGTCACGCGTTCGCGATACAGGATGTAAAGCCCGGCGCCCATGATCACGGCGATGCCGAGCCAGGAGATCGTGTCTGGCCAGTCGCGCCAGAACAGCCAGCCCCACAGCACACCCCACAGCAGAGCGGTGTACTCGAACGGCGCCACGATGTTGGCCTGAGCAGTCCGGTAAGCCTGAGTGAGCAGCGTAAGGCCGGCGGCTGCAATCGGCCCGCAGGCCAGCATCAGCAGCAGGTCGCGCGTCGTCGGCATTGCCCAGCCGCGCAGCAAGAAGCCGAGGCTTGGATGACTTTCGGAGGCAAAGGCTCCACCGCCAAACATCAGCGCCAAGGCCGTCGCGCAGGCCAGGAAGACCAGATTGCCATAGAAAGCCAACACCGCCGCCCCATCGCCCTGCCCCATGCGCCGCGCCATCACCATCGATGCGCCATAGGTGAGGCCGGAGATGATCGGCAGCAGTGACGCCCAGTCGAACAGATCGCTGCCCGGCCGCAACACGATCAGCACGCCAGCGAACCCGCCGATTACTGCCAGCCAGCGGCGAGGACCGACCGTCTCCGAAAGGAACAGCACCGACAGCAGCGTGATAAACAGCGGCGCGACGAAATACAGCGCCACGGTGGTCGCGATCGGCAGCGCCGCAAGGGCCAGATAGTAGCAGGTATAGGCGACGAACATCACCAGCCCACGCCCGACCAACTGACGCCAGCGTGGCGTCCGCAGGCTGGCCAAGCCATTCTCGCGAGAGACAAACAGCATCAGGAACGGAATTGCCGTGATCGAACGCAGCACCATCGCCTGGTGTAGCGGATAATCCCCGCTCACCCATTTCAGGATCAGGTCCTGCAGCGAAAAGATGGCAATGCCGGCGATCAGGCAGACAATGCCGGTGACGGCATTGCCCGAGGCCGGTGCAGGGTAGGCAAGCGACACGCAGGGCTCCGCGCAATGAGACGGCTGACTATCCTGCGCGCCGCAGGATTAAGCCATGCGCATCAGCGACATCGGCGTCGCATCCCGTGCGCGACCGCTACTTCGTGGCGATACGCACGATCTCGTTCTCGCGAATCTCGAACGGGATATCCGTGCCCTTGACGGAGACCTTGTATTTGCCAGGCGGCAACATCACCCGCTCGGCGCCGGTAGCGGCGACAGCAACCTTCTCGCCAGCCTCGTTGAAGATGCTGCGGAACTCCGCCGGAACGAACGCTACGCCGCCTGGTTTCAAGGTCTCGGTCTCACCCTCTGAAAGATCGATTTCGCCCCACAGCGCCTTGTCAAACGTGACATCGTATCGGCCGGGTGGAAGCGCGATGAAATCCTGCGTGTTGGCGTACTCGGCCAGTTCCTGACCGGTTTCGGCGTCAATTATCGTGTGGAACTGGTTGTTGGCGATCTTCAGCACGGCGGCGCGGATGGTCGTCGTTTCGCGGGCGACCACTTCGATGCTTTTCCACAGCAGCTTGTCACCAAATTCGACATTGTAGACACCGGCTGGAAGCTCGATCTGGCCAATTCCGTTGCCGATAGCGCCGACTTTTTCGCCAGTTTCGCCATTGTAAACGTTATGAAATTGTCCGTTCTCGACAGCCAACACGCCGGGACCTGTCGCGGCAACCGTGATTTCGCTGGCGACGAGTGGCTCTTCGGCGGCTGCAACCGCTTCCTGCAGCATCGACGAAAGATCCGCGGCGTTGGCGGCGTCGCGATACTCGCCTCGCCATGCCTTGGCGATGCACTGCAATTGACGGCGCGTCTGGTCATCGACGCCAAATCCGACCGTGTGGATCACCAGTTCCGCGTCGGCCTCGGCAAGCTTGCGCGCCAGCACGCAGGGATCGCCCTCGCAGGTTTCCGTGCCATCCGACACCAGCACGATCGACTTCTTGCCAGCGAGCGGCTTCAAATCGTCAGTGGCAAGGCCGAGCACATGGGTGATCGGCGTATAGCCCTGCGCCTGCAAACCGGCCGAAAGCGCACTGATCTCGTTGCGATTGTCAGCTGCCCTTGCAAACGGCACCAGCAGAGCAGTGTCGCGGCAATCCTTGGCCTTGCGGGGTGATTGGTGACCGTAGGCGCGGAGAGAGACGACCGTTTCATCGGGAAGCTTGGTGGCAAGATCGCTGATCGCCGCCTTGGCTGCGTCGATTCTTGGCTGCCCGTCGGCTAGCCGCGCGTTCATCGAGCCCGAGGCATCGATGATCAGCGCGACATTGGCGCTGTGGGCATGTTGAACGGACGAAAAAGCCATGACGGCTGCCGCCGCCAATACCGCAATGCGCATGTTGCCTCCAACTGGACGTCAATCGATCGACGCCTTCAGGAGCCCCTGACGCTGCAAATGGTAGCTGATTCCCCGTGCTGCAACCACTTCGCGACGGGCTGGTTAATGCGCCGCACACGAAAACGCCCGGCACTGGGCCGGGCGTTCTTGAACTGGTTCAGACAGTCGCTTAGCGCGAATAGAATTCGACGACCAGGTTCGGTTCCATCTGCACCGGATACGGCACGTCGGAAAGCGCCGGCGCACGGGTGAAGGTGGCGGTCATCTTGGAATGATCGGCGTCGACATAGTCGGGAACGTCACGCTCGGAGAGCTGGACTGCTTCCAGCACCATGATGATCTGGCGTGACTTTTCCTTGACGGAAATAACGTCGCCGGCCTTGCAGGTGTAGGACGGGATGTTGACGCGCTTGCCATTGACCAGGATGTGGCCGTGATTGACGAACTGGCGCGCCGCAAACACGGTCGGCACGAACTTGGCGCGGTAGATGACCGCGTCGAGGCGGCTCTCCAGCAGGCCGATCAGGTTTTCCGGGGTGTCACCGCGCATGCGCGACGCTTCGGTGTAAATCTTGCGGAACTGTTTTTCGGTGATGTTGCCGTAATAGCCCTTCAGCTTCTGCTTGGCGCGCAGTTGCACGCCGAAGTCCGAAAGCTTGCCCTTGCGGCGCTGGCCGTGCTGGCCGGGGCCGAATTCACGCGAATTGACCGGGGACTTCGGACGGCCCCAGATGTTTTCGCCCATACGGCGATCGATTTTATGCTTGGTCTGCGTACGCTTGCTCATCGCATTTCCTTCAATGGCTTACGACCCGATCTTCATAGAACGGATCAAGGAAACGCGCCCTCCTCTGGCTCCAGTTTTCGAAGCCTGACAGGACCTTCCCCTAGCGTATGCCAAGTGCATGAAAGGAAAAGCGTCCACGGGACACGTCAAAAAAGAACCGGGCCAAAGCGGCCCGGAACTGGCGGTCGTTTAGGCGAAGCCGGCTTGGATGTCAATTGCCAGGCGCGGTCATCATCGCCAGCCCGAAGCCCTTCACCAGCCGCTGCACCGCGGCGTCCGGTTTGCCCGAAGTGAAAATCGCGATGTCGTCGCCTGTTTCGCCGCTTGCCGGTGTTATTTGCACATACAGCGACAATGCGCGGCGGGCGATGGCTTCCGACGTATCGATCCAGTCGACCGGCCACGGCGCCGTCTTGCGCATGCGGTTGACGAGGAAGGGATAGTGCGTGCAGGCGAGCACGACTATGTCGGTGCGCTTGCCGTCCATTTCCACGAAGCACGGGGCGATCTCGGCCTGCACCGCGTCTTCGTCGACAAAACCCTCGCGCATGTAGTGTTCGGCAAGGCCCGCCAACTGCCGGCTGCCGACAAGGCGCACATGGCATTTGCCGGCATATTGGCGGATGAGGTCGCGCGTATATTGCCGCTTGACCGTGCCCGGCGTCGCCAGCACCGACACAAGCCCGGAACGCGTGCGCTCCGCCGCAGGCTTGATCGCCGGAACCGTGCCGACAAAGGCATGTCCGGGATATGCCTTGCGCAGCGCCTCGATCGCAAGCGTGGAGGCTGTGTTGCAGGCGATTACCGATATCTCCGGCCGGTGCTCTTCAAGGAGCGTGCCGAATAATTCGACGATCCGGGACCGCAACGCATCTTCTTCCCAATTGCCATAGGGAAAGGCTGCATCATCGGCGACATAGACAAAGCGCCGGTTCGGCATCAGCACCCGCGCCTCCCGCAGCACCGTGAGGCCGCCTATTCCTGAATCGAAGACGAGAATCGTCACGCCACGATCTTCCCGAAGGATGCGAGCCGAGGTTGAACCTCGATCGCGCCGTTGGCGGCAAACGTGAAAAGCAACCGCTTGCGCGCGAAGTTGCGTGCATAGACATAGGTGAAGCTCGCGCCGAGTATGACGCCGGCCAGGATGTCCGAGGGAAAATGCACGCCCAGTACGGGGCGCGAAATCGCGATCCACATCCCCGACAGGGCAAAGAACACCCTGTATTTCGGCGCCAGCAGCATCAGCGCCATCGCGAGCGCGCCAGCGGTGGTTGCATGGCCCGATGGAAAGGAACCGAAATCATAGTGGTCTGCGAAGGGCCGCGACAACCAGATCTCGCCTTGCGGCGTCAACTGCGGGCGGGCGCGCCCGATCAGGTTCTTGACAAGATTGGCGATCAATCCGGAAAAGGCAACGCTGGTGAACAGGAAGTAGGCAAGCAGCAACCAGTCATGCATTTTCATGCGCTGCGACCGGCTCAGCGTTTTCTCCGGATAGAGCGAAATGACCAGTAGCACGCCGCCTGCCGCATAGAGGATCCAGGCCGACTCGCCAAGTCGTGTCACCGCCTCGAAAATGGCAAGCGTCGTCTCATTGCGTTCCTTGAGCATGGAAAGGAACAGCGGATCGGCGAACAGGACCAGCGCGGCAATTGCGGACAGTACCACCGCCAAAGCCTCCGCCATGCGCAAAGTGCCCGGAATGACCGGGAAGCGTGTGTCCGGCCGGCGGTAGTGCACGAAACGAAACCATGCCCTTACCCGGTCCCACCACCGGCCCGACGCCAGCAGCGACCACGCGCCGAACTGCGCGATGTCGGCGCGTATCACGGCCCACCAGGCCGCGGCTCTTTCCATCGTTATCCGGCTTTCCATGCCTGTGGTTTGCCCCAAGCCACTGCCGCTGGCAAGCGGGCAAGCCGCCAAGCGCTATTTTCGCTGCCACCGCCGCTGCAGAGACGCGACAACACCGCGAAGCGTCTGCACCTCCGGCGCGCTGAAGCCCGCGCGCGCGAATATGGACTTCAGGTTCAATTGCATGCGCTCGCGCTTTTCAGGCAGGTGGAAATACTCGGCTTCGTCCAGCGCCTCGATCAGATGGTTTACCAACCCTTCGACCTCGGAGCGGGGTGCGGGAACCAGCGGTTCCGCTCCGAACAGTTCAACGGGGTTTGTTTTCATCCACTCATACGACATGAGAAGCACAGCCTGGGCGATGTTTAGCGAGGCAAAGGCCGGATTGACGGGGAAGGTCACGATGGCGTCGCAGATCGCCACTTCCTCGTTTTCCAGCCCCCAGCGCTCGCGCCCGAACAGGATGCCGGTGCGCACGCCCGTGTCATGGAAATCGCGCAGCTTTTGGGCGGCTTCGCCCGGCCCCAGCACCAGCTTGATCATTTCGCGCTGTCGGGCGGTCGTCGCGACGACAAATTGCAAGCCTGCGATCGCCTCACCAAGCGTCGGGTAAACCGTGACGGCGTCGATCACATGATCGGCCTTGCTGGCGGCTGCCCGCGCCCGCCCGTTGGGCCATCCGTCACGGGGGTTCACCAGCCGCAAATCGGAAAGGCCGAAATTGGCCATGGCCCTGCCGACCATGCCGATGTTTTCGCCAAGTTGCGGCTCAACCAGCACGATGGCCGGGCCGCCCGAAATAAAATTTGCGTTGGAAGCTTTGCGCGACATGGCGGCCTCACTGGCATGGCCGCGCATTTCCGGCAAAGGAAAATGCGTTCATTCTTCCGATTCCGCCCCATCAAGCGGCATTTCCTGAACGTCCCCGGCGATGTCTGGGTCTCCTGCCGCGATATAGTGCATTTCCTCCACCAGCGAGAGTTGCTCGCCGTCCAGCATCCGCACGATGTCGTCGATCACATGCTTTCCGCCTTCTTCAATCAGCCGAAAACGAACTTCGCTCGGCGCGTCGCGTTCAGCCGCGTCCTCCACGCAGCGCCACAGATTGAAAGTTACCGTCACCGTGACGACACCCGCCGCCTCCCCGGTCTTTTCGGCCTTGATGTTCTCCAGCGGGCAACCGTCCTGCGAATTGGCGATTACGTCATAGTCGAACGGATTTCCTTCGCTTTCGCCCTCTTCCAGACCGAAAACGGGATTCTTCTGCGCCGCCTTGTAGGCGCTTAAAAAGCTGGCGCTGTAGAGAAGCGAAAGGCGTTCAGGTTCGAAGTAGTCGAGATTTTCCGGCGGATTTTCGCTCCACAATTGGCGTGCGACGTCCATCACCTCGTTGACCGGGGCGAGCGGATCGGCATGCGCGGCGGCCGGCAGCAGAAGGACTGGCAGGAAAGACAAGGTCCGGATCAAGGCAACCCCCATTGCACCGTCCACCGGCGATCACGCCGTTCAACCAAAAGGCTGGCTTTTCCGACCGGTTCGGCAATGCTATAGCCCGGATCGATCACGCGCGGCAAATTGGCTTGTCTGCCGCACCTGTCCCTCCACACGGCACTCCAAGAGGCGTTTCAATGAACAAGATCAAGGTCAAAAATCCCGTTGTGGAACTCGACGGGGACGAGATGACGCGCATCATCTGGCAGTTCATCAAGGACAAGCTGATCCATCCCTACCTCGACCTGGAACTTGAATACTACGACCTTGGCATCGAAAACCGCGACGCGACCGAGGACCAGGTCACCATCGACGCCGCATATGCAATCAAGAGGCATGGCGTCGGCGTAAAATGCGCCACCATCACGCCGGACGAAGCGCGCGTCGAGGAATTCAAGCTGAAGAAAATGTGGAAGTCGCCGAACGGCACGATCCGCAACATTCTCGGCGGCGTCATTTTCCGCGAGCCGATCATCTGCAAGAACGTGCCGCGCCTTGTGCCGGGCTGGACGCAACCGATCATCGTCGGCCGCCATGCCTTCGGCGACCAGTACAAGGCAACCGATTTCAGGTTCCCCGGCAAGGGCAAGCTGACGATCAAGTTTGTCGGAGAGGATGGCAAGACCATCGAGCACGAGGTCTACGACGCGCCCGGCGCCGGCGTTGCCATGGCGATGTACAATCTTGACGAATCCATCGCCGAATTCGCGCGCGCCTCGCTGAACTACGCCCTGCTGCGCAAGGTGCCCTGCTATCTTTCGACCAAGAACACGATCCTCAAGGCCTATGACGGCCGGTTCAAGGATATCTTCCAGGAGATCTACGAGAAGGAATTCGCCGACCAGTACAAGGAGGCGAAGATCACCTACGAGCACCGCCTGATCGACGACATGGTTGCCTCCGCGCTGAAATGGTCGGGCGGCTATGTCTGGGCCTGCAAGAACTACGACGGCGACGTGCAGTCCGATACGGTTGCGCAGGGCTTCGGCTCGCTGGGTCTCATGACCTCGGTCCTGATGACTCCGGACGGCAAGACGGTCGAGGCTGAAGCTGCGCACGGCACGGTGACGCGCCACTACCGCCAGCATCAGAAGGGCGAGCAGACCTCGACCAACGCGATCGCCTCGATCTTCGCATGGACGCGGGGCCTGGCGCACCGCGCCAAGCTGGACGACAATGCGGAATTGAAGCGCTTTGCCGATACGCTGGAGACGGTATGCGTAGCGACGGTCGAGGGTGGTTACATGACCAAGGATCTGGCGCTGCTGATCGGCCCGGACCAGCCCTGGCTGACGACGACCGGCTTCCTCGACAAGATCGACGAGAACTTGCAGAAGGCGATGGGCTGAACCCGGCCCCGGAGACGAAAAAGGCGGCCACCGGCCGCCTTTTTCATGGAAGGCTGAAGATCAGCCCATCGCCTTCTGCAAATTCTCGTCGATCTTGTCGAGGAAGCCGGTCGTTGTCAGCCACGGCTGGTCCGGGCCGATCAGCAGCGCCAGGTCCTTCGTCATGTAGCCGCCCTCGACGGTCGCAACGCAAACCGTCTCCAGCGTATCGGCGAAGCGTTTCAGCTCCGCATTGCCGTCCAGCTTGGCGCGGTGGGCGAGGCCCCGCGTCCATGCGAAAATCGAGGCGATCGCGTTGGTCGAGGTCTGCTCGCCCTTCTGGTGTTGGCGGTAGTGACGGGTAACCGTGCCGTGAGCCGCTTCCGCCTCGACTGTCTTGCCGTCGGGGGTCATCAGCACGGAAGTCATCAGGCCGAGCGAGCCGAAGCCCTGCGCAACGGTGTCGGACTGGACGTCGCCGTCATAGTTCTTGCAGGCCCAGACATAGCCGCCCGACCATTTCAGTGCCGAGGCGACCATGTCGTCGATCAGGCGGTGCTCATAGGTGATCTTCGCTTCCTTGTACTGGGCGGCGAATTCCTTCTCGTAGATCTCCTGGAAGATGTCCTTGAACCGCCCGTCATAGGCCTTGAGGATCGTGTTCTTGGTCGAAAGATAGCAGGGAACCTTGCGCATCAGGGCGTAGTTCAGCGAGGCGCGCGCAAATTCGGCAATGGATTCGTCGAGGTTGTACATCGCC
>JBGSJA010000027.1:0-1842 GCA_041742235.1 Salaquimonas sp.
TCATGCCCATGCCGCCATGGATATGGATCGCTTCTTCAGCCGTTTGCCGCCCTGCCCGGCCCGCGAGGTTCTTGGCCGCGGAAACCATCTTTTCGCGCAAATGCCGCTCGGCGGTGAGATGTCCCGCCGCATTGATGAGCGATGAGCGCAACTGCTCGATCTCTATCAGCACGTCGGCCATGCGGTGCTGCAGCGCCTGGAACTTGCCGATGATGACGCCGAACTGCTTGCGCGTGTGCATGTACTCGATGGTCAGGTCCTTGGCCCGCTCCATAGCGCCGAGGCACTCGGCGGTGACGGCGACGATGCCGCGTGCATATGCCTTCTCGATCGCGGGGAAGGCAATGTCGGGAGCGCCAAGCAATTCGCCCCTGGCGCCGTTCAGGCTGATTTCCGCCGCCGGATATCCGTCGACCGTGCCATAGGAGCGGATCGAGACGCCGTGCGCCTTCGCATCCACGATGAACCGCGAAATGCCGTCCTTGTCGCCCGAAGCACCGGCCGTGCGTGCGGAGACAACGAGCTTGTCGGCGCTCCCGCCGCCCGGCACCACCGATTTGTGGCCGGTGATGGCAAAGCCGCCCTCGGCTTCGACCGCGTGGGCCGCGACATGCTCCAGTTCGTAGCGTGACTGCGGTTCGCCATGGGCAAGCGCAATGAGCGCTTCCCCCCCGATGACCTTTTCCAGAACCGCCTTCTGCGCAGGCGTTCCAAGATCAGCGATCAGCGAACCGGCCAAAAGCGTCGGCAGGAACGGCTCGACCACCAGCGCGCGGCCGAGCGCCTCGAACACAACCATCAAATCGTCGCCTTCGCCGCCGAAGCCGCCGGCATCTTCGCCGAACAGCGCGCCGATCACGCCGAGTTCGGCGAACTGGGCCCACATTTCGCGTGAGAAGCCCTCCTCGGATCGCGCGAAGCCGTGGCGCTTGTCGATCGGGTAGTTGTCCTTGAGAAACCGGTCGAGGGTTTCGACCAGCATGCGGCGGTCATCGCTCAGGGCGAAATCCATGGTCGTGCGCCCCTTAAAGCCCAAGCTTGGTTTTGGAGATGATGCCGCGCTGGATCTCGTTGGAACCGGCGAAGATCGAAAGCTTGCGGTTGTTGAAATAGTCCGAGGCAAGCGCGTTGGCGTATTCCGGGCCAATCGGGGCCTCGTTGTAGCCTTCGTCCATCGCCTCGGAAATGAAGGGCAGCGCCAGCGGACCGAGCGCGCGACGCGACAGATCGTTGATCTCCTGCCGGATGACGGTTCCCTTGATCTTCAGCATCGAGCTTTCCGGGCCGGGCGCAGCGCCTGAATCGGCGCCGACGAGAATGCGAAGGTTCGTCGTCTTCAGCGCCTCGAGGTCGATCTCGACCTGCGCCACGCGCGCGGCGAAATACGGGTCGTTCGCCAGCGGCTTGCCACCCTTGGTGACGTCGTGGGCGATGCGCCTCAGTTGCGCCAACGCAGCGGCGGAGTTGCCGATATTTGCAGTGCCGGTGCGCTCATGCGTCAACAGGTACTTGGCGTAGGTCCAGCCTTCGTTTTCCTTGCCGACGAGATTGGCCAGCGGAACCTTGACGTTGTCGAAGAAGACCTCGTTCACCTCATGCTCGCCGTCGAGCAGGATGATCGGCCGCACGGTCACACCGGGCGATTTCATGTCGATCAGCAGGAAGGAAATGCCTTCCTGCGGCTTGCCCTCCGCCGAGGTGCGCACGAGGCAGAAGATCCAGTCGGCATAGTGGCCGAGCGTCGTCCAGGTCTTCTGGCCGTTGACGATGTAGTGGTCGCCCTGCCGCTCGGCGCGGGTCTTCAGCGAGGCAAGGTCGGAGCCGGCGCCCGGTTCCGAGTAG
>JBGSJA010000028.1:0-14070 GCA_041742235.1 Salaquimonas sp.
TTGGGCGGGCGGCCGGTCAGTACTTCCGTGCGATATTCCTCGATGTCGCCCTCATAGGCCCGCACGGTGCCGTCGCGCACCAGCCACAGCCGGTCGACGCTTGCTTCCACCAGCGACCGGTCGTGGCTGATGATGATGACCGCGCCGGGAAAATCGTTGAGCGCCAGCATCAGCGCCTCGCGCGCCTGCATGTCCAGATGGTTGGTAGGTTCGTCGAGGATCAGCAGGTGCGGCCCGTCGAACGCGATGATGCCGAGCAGCAGCCGCGCCTTTTCTCCGCCCGAAAGATCCTTGGCGGCGGTGTCCATGCGGTCGCGGTCGAGGCCCATCTGGGCCACGCGGGCGCGCACCTTCGATTCAGGCACGTTCGGCATCAGCTTGCGAATGTGATCGACAGGCGTCGCTTCCGGAATGAGGTCGTCCATCTGGTGCTGGGCGAACATCGCAATCTTCATTGACTGCGCCTTGACCACGCCACCCTCCACCCAGGGCAGGCGTCCGGCGATCATCTTGGCGAAGGTCGACTTGCCGTTGCCATTGGCGCCGAGCAGCGCGATCCGGTCGTCCTGGTCGATGCGCAGGTCGAGATTACGCAGGATCGGCTTGCCTTGCGTGTAGCCTGCCTGAACATGCTCCAGCCTGATGATCGGCGAGGAAAGCAGCTTCTCCGGCTCGGGGAAGCGTATCGGCTCGACCCGCTCCTCGGCAATCGACGTGATCGGCTGCATCTTTTCCAGCATCTTGACGCGCGACTGCGCCTGCTTCGCTTTCGACGCCTTGGCCTTGAACCGGTCGACGAAGGATTGCAGGTGCTTGCGCTTGGCGTCCTGCTTCTCCTTGGCCTTCTCTACCAGCATCATCTGCTCGGCGCGCTGGCGCTCGAAACTGTCGAAGGTGCCGCGGTAGAAATTCAGCTTTCGCGCCTCAAGGTGCAGGATCGAATCCACTGCCTTGTTGAGAAGGTCGCGGTCGTGGCTAATGATCAGCACCGTGCCCGGATAACGCGCGACGAAGTTCTCCAGCCACAATGTGCCTTCAAGGTCGAGATAGTTTGTCGGCTCGTCCAGCAGCAGGATGTCGGGCCGCGAAAACAGCAGCGCCGCGAGCGCGACGCGCATCCGCCATCCGCCCGAGAAGGAAGAGGCGGGACGCTTCTGCGCCTCGGCATCGAAACCGAGGCCCGACAGGATCGAGGCGGCACGCGCCTCGCCCGAATGCGCGTCGATGTCGGACAGGCGCATGTGGATCTCGGCGATTTCCATCGCGTCCGTCTCGGTATCGGCGCGCGACATCAGGTCGGCGCGCTCGGTATCGGCGGCCAGCACGATGTCGATCAGGCTGTCCTCGGTGCCCGGCGCTTCCTGCGCCACCTGGCCGATGCGAAGCCCCTTGGGGATCGTGACGGTTCCGGTGTCGGGCTGGAGGTCGCCGGTGATCGCCTTGAAGAGCGTCGTCTTGCCCGTGCCGTTGCGCCCGACAAGGCCCGCCCGCGCACCGGTGGGGACGGTGACGGTGGCGTGGTCGAGAAGCGTGCGCCCGGCTATGCGCAAGGTGATATCGTTAATGGCGAGCATGCGGGCCTTTTGGCCGAGCGCGCGCAAAAGGGCAAGAGCGATTGTTGCCGCGCCCCCGCCCTTGGCAATCGCCGGCGGTGCCGCTATACACCCGCAACCCTCCCGAACCCCCTGACAGGACACGGACCGAAACATGGCGATTGAACGCACCTTTTCGATGATCAAGCCGGACGCGACCCGCCGCAATCTTACGGGCGCCATTACCAAGATGCTCGAGGATGCCGGCCTGCGCGTCGTTGCATCGCGGCGCGTATGGATGAGCCTGCGCGAAGCCGAGGGCTTCTACGCGGTTCACAAGGAACGTCCGTTCTTCCAGGAACTGACCGAATTCATGTCGTCCGGCCCGACCGTCGTGCAGGTCCTTGAAGGCGAGAACGCCATTGCGAAAAACCGCGAAGTAATGGGCGCCACAAACCCGGCCAACGCGGCCGGGGGCACCATCCGAAAGACCTTCGCGCTCTCGATCGGCGAAAATTCGGTACACGGCTCGGACGCGCCGAAAACCGCCGCCGAGGAGATTGCCTACTGGTTCTCCGGCACCGAGATAGTCGGCTGAAGCTTACCTGAATCGCTACTTGAAGAAGCAGCAAGGTGAATCGGAATATCAGGAAGGCCGGCGCGATTGCCGGCCTTTTTGTTTGAATCTTTACAATAGCATGAGGCCGTTGAATCAGTTTGTGCGCCGGTCTGAATCGGTATTGCCGGTTTTGCCCGCAAGCAGCTGAAATGAATCGCCAAATTATCCGCGCACAGAGGTGGAACCGATATGTTCTCAAGGGAGAAGTTGAACTACGATCCGGTTCCGCTACCGGATCGCATGAACTTCCCGGCTGATGAAATGGCATCGCGCGCCGGCGAATTTCTTGCTTTCATGCGCAAGCGGCACACGGTTCGCGACTTCCTTTCAGAGCCCGTCGACGATGCGGTGATCAGGGATTGCATTGCCGTTGCGGGTGCAGCGCCATCGGGCGCGAACCACCAGCCCTGGCACTTCGTTGCAATACGCGATTTCGATACAAAGCGCGCCATCAGGGCAGCGGCGGAAGCAGAGGAAGTTGCATTCTATGGCGGCGGGGCAGGGGAGGAATGGCTTGCCGCGCTCGCCCCGATCGGCACCGGTCCGCAGAAGCCGCACCTTGAAATCGCGCCCTGGCTGATCGTCATCTTCGCCCAGCGCTATGGCGAGTTCAGCGACGGTACGCGCTACAAGAATTATTACGTTCCCGAGAGCGTCGGCATTGCCACCGGCTTCCTAATTGCGGCGCTGCACCATGCCGGCTTGTCGGTCCTGACCCACACGCCCAACCCGATGAAGTTCCTGAACGGCCTGCTTGGGCGCCCTGCTTCGGAAAAGCCGGTGATGATCCTTGCGGTCGGCAAGGCATCGCTGGACGCCACCGTTCCTGCCGCGGCGATGATGAAAAAGCCGCTGGACGAAATCCTCACCATCGTTTGAGGCGCTTCACGCCGGGCAGGCGCTGTCGTCCCGCATCGCGATCTTGCCGCTGGCGTCGCGGGCCTTGGCGTTCGGCTCATAGGCCGGGCCGATGACCAGCGGCTCGCGTGGCAGGACGCTTTGGTCAAGGTTCGATACCACCGTCGTCTCGACTGTCTGGGCGACCTTGCCGGACGCATCGATGATCTCGATCTTAACCGCGTAAGGTTGGTCCTTCCTGACGCATTCGACATGCGGGCTTTCGATCACAAACTTTTCCTGCGCCGGGAAAATACTGCGCTCGGCGACGAGCGCTTCCCCGCCTGCCGGATTTTCGAAACGCGCCACATAGCGCATCCCCTCCGGCACCGGCCGCGTGCTTTGCAAGGTCACCAGATAGTGCGCGTAGGCGAGGCGGTAATTGAAGACGAAGATGCGTCCACTGACCGAGAAGAACGACTCGGGCGGGCGCTGGCATCCCGTCATCAACACCAGGATTGCAGCAAACATGAAAACGGCTCTCATCATGGCAGCACCTCTTCCCTGTTCTTGATGCGTCTGTAGTGCCGGCGCGCCTTCTCGCGGTTTCCGCAAACCGCCATGTCGCACCACATGCGGCTGCGATTCCTGCTGCGGTCGAGAAACAGCCAGCCGCAATGGCCGCAGATGCGCAGCCTTTCCAAGGGCGGTTCGGCTGCGAGCCGCAGGGCCGAAAGCGCCGTCTCGGTTTCCAGTGACGTCGCGCCATCATCTCCCAGCAGTGCTGCGCAATCGGCGAGCAGCCGCGACAGCGACGCATTCGTTGCCTCGCCCGTCACGACGCACCGAAAGTGAAGGTCGATGCTTTCGCGCAATTCAAGGAACCGGCTTCGCACGGAACCATTGACGGCAACCGGCGCTGCAAAACGGAGCCGCTCGCCGCAGTAGCGGTTCGCTCCATCCGCAAAGCCGGCGAAGGCCGCGACATCGGCAAAGCGGTCGCGGCGCTGCGCCTTGTCGTGCCGCAGGATCACCGAATTGGCGACATCGAGCGCCAACAGGCCGCCCGAAAAGCGATGCTGGTTCCAGGAAAAACGCATGCCGCATTCTAACTGGCATTTATGATTATACCAGTTAGAATATTCGACCGGCAACGGAGCGCGCCCGATGGGCTATTTCGCGCAGCAGATCGTCAACGGCATCCATCTGGGTGCGCTTTATGCGTTGCTGGCCTTCGGCTATGCGATCGCCCATGCGGTGCTGCGCCGCGCGAGCTTTGTTCATGGTGCGCTGTTCGCATTTTCCGGCCAGGTGGCGATCATTTTCACCGGGCTTGGATGGCACGCAATGTGGCTGGTCTATCCGGCTGCGTTGAGCCTTGGCGTCGTTGCGGCGCTGACCTACACCGCACTTGCCGCACGCCTTGTCGCCGGAACGGTATTGGAGCCGATGCGCCGCGCCGCGCCGAATACGACCATTGCCGCCTCGCTCGGCGTCATGCTGGTGCTGATGGAATCGGTGCGCATCGCAACGGCGAGCAACGTTCCGTGGCTCTCGCCCTTCCTCAACCGTGTGGTCGTTTTGGCCGGAGGCGACTTCACAGTCACCACGACCCCGATCAAGTTGATCGAGACGATGATCGCCGCCACGGTGATCGGGCTTGGCGCATGGTATCTCGCCGCCAGCCGGGCGGGAAGGTTGTGGCGGGCGGTGGCGCAGGATGAAGCGGCCGCTGCGCTGATGGGCGTCGATTGCCGGAAGGTGTTCCTGAATTCCATGCTGTGGGCGGGCCTGGTGGCAGGCCTTGCCGGTGTGCTGGCCGCATTTCACTACGGCAATATCGACTTCGGCACCGGGCTGTCCTTCGCGGTCAAGGTGCTGTTCGTTGCCTCCCTTGGCGGATTGTCATCGCCACTTCCCGCAGCGCTGGGCGGACTGGGCATCGGCATTTTCGAAACCCTCTGGGACGGATATTTCCCCGCTGTCTGGCGCGATGCCGCGACCTATTCGGCCCTTTGTGCGTTGCTGATACTCACACGGGGCGACAATCGGTCATGAACCAATTTGGCATCTTGCGTTTGACACACAACTGTCTTCCGGCGATTGTCGATCGATGATGAAACCGGAAAAGACCTACACCACCGGCGAGCTCATTGCCGATGGCGTCATCCACGCGCTCGGCATTGTCTCAAGCCTTGTTGCGGTAACCGCATTGTTGTGGTTCGCGCTGCCGCGCGCCGACGCGCCAACCGGCACGGCGCTGGTGATCTACAGCATCGCCATGGTCCTGATGTTCACTGCATCGGCCGCCTACCACATGGTTCCTCACATGCAGTGGAAACCGGCGCTCAAGCGCTGGGACCAAGCCGCGATCTTCTTCAAGATCGCAGGCACTTACACGCCGCTGGTCATGCTGATGGGAAGCTTGTTCGCCTATGTGGTGCTGACGGGCGTGTGGGTTGCAGCGCTTGTCGGCGCGACGGGAAAGCTCGCCTTCCGCAAGCGCTTCGACAGCATTTCGCTCGCGATCTACCTGCCGCTCGGATGGGCGAGCCTCCTGTTGGCATGGCCGATCTTCAAGACGCTGCCGCTGGCCGCATCGATCCTGATCCTGGCGGGCGGCATCCTCTACACCATCGGCGTGATCTTCCATGTCTGGGAAAAGCTGAAGTTCCAGAACGCCATCTGGCACGCATTCGTTCTAGCCGCGGCAAGCTGCCACTTTGCTGCCGTTGCCAGCGCTTCCTTTGCCGCAATTGCCTGAAATTCGCGCTTGCCGCCCCAACCGTTCCCGCATACCGTTCCGGCACTGATCGGGATTCGGGGGAATCCATGGTTTTCAGAACGGCTTTGGCCGCATGTCTTGCGGTGTGTGTCTCGGCGCCTTTTTCCTTGGCTGCCCCCCACACGGGCGCCGCAATCACGCCATCGGGCAATCTGCTGGTGCTGGTGCAAGTGACCGGCACCAACGTGACCGAGATCGGCTATCCCGGCGGCTATTTCCGCAAGATCGGCAAGCGCCGCTGGGTGGAATCGAGCCCTGAAGGGACGTTCGAGTTCGTCGAGGAAGCGCGCGGTGAAACCACCGTGATGCTCTACGACGCATCGCGTGATGTCTACATCCAACTCGACATCGCCAACAAGGAAGTGCTTTACGGAGAAGGCGGCGACAACCAGTTCCGCCTGCTCTACCGCATAACCCGTCTGGAAGGCGCGGGCGCGCCGCCAAGCGCTGGCGGTGGCGCCAAGGTGGCAGCCAATTGCCGCTCAGTCGGAAAATTGCGCTCGCAAAATTCCGATGTTCCGGTCAGCGTGACATTCCGCAACAAGACCAACAGCATGCGCTCGGTCATGTGGATCAATTTCGAAGGCCAGGCGGAAAACTACGCCAACCTGCAGCCCGGCCAGAGAATCACGATCGATACATACGTCACGCATCCCTGGATGATGACCGACGGCCCCGGCAATTGCGCCGAGGTGTTCATGCCGAAGCAGGGCGTCAAGCGCTTCGATATCACTGCGGCAAATCCGGGCGGCGTGGACTAGTCCTCGCGCTTTCTCCAGCGCGCCGTCGCCGCATCGTCCGCCTCGCGGGCATCGACCCATTGCGACGCACCGCCGTCGATTGTGTGCTGCTTCTTCCAGAACGGAGCGCGCGTTTTCAAGTAATCCATGAGGAAAAACGCCGCTTCGAAGGCGGCGTGCCGGTGTCGCGATGCGGCAATCACCAGCACGATGTTCCCGCCGGGTGCGATCCTGCCGTGCCGGTGGATGACGACAAGTCCGTCGAGCGTCCAGCGCTGCGCCGCCTCGCCGGCGATCCGCCTGATCTCTGCTTCCGCCATTCCCGGATAATGCTCAAGTTCAAGCGCCGCCAGCGTTCCGCCTTCGTCGCGGCAAAGGCCGGTGAAGGTCACGACCGCGCCGATATCAGTGCGGCCCGCCGTCAGCGCCGCGATCTCTGCCGCGATGTCGAAATCGGCAGCTTCGATGCGCACGACCGGCTTCATCTCAGCCGCCCGTCATCGGCGGAAACAGTGCTATTTCGCGGGCGCCGGCGATCGGCGTATTGCGGTCATCGACATGTTCATGATTGATCGCGACGCGAACCACGCTGTCATGCTCCAGCGCATTGGCATATTCCTCGCCGCGCGATTTCAGCCAGTCCAGCAGGCCGGCAACGGTGGTGACGCCCCCCGGCAGCGTCACTTCCTCCTCGCCATGCCCGATACGCTCCCTGATCCAGGCAAAATACACGAGCTTCATTGCCCTACTCCATCACATGCTTCATTCCGGCGCGGAAATAGTCATACCCGGTATAAAGGGTGATCACCGCCGCGATCCAGAGCAGGACAATTCCGACCTGTGTGGTGTACGGCAAGATCTTGTCCCCCGCGGGGCCGGCCAGCAGGAAGCCGATGGCGACCATCTGCACGGTCGTTTTCCACTTGGCGATACGGGTCACCGGCACCGATACCTTCAGTTCCGCGAGGTATTCGCGAAGTCCCGAAACGAGGATCTCGCGACACAAGATGATGATCGCTGCCCACAAGGACCAGCCGGCAATGGTCTTGTCGGTGTCGGCGGCAAGCAGCAACAGGCAGGTCGCGACCAGCAGCTTGTCGGCGATCGGGTCGAGCATGCGCCCGATTGTGGAAGTCTGCTGCCAGATGCGGGCGAGATAGCCGTCGAAAAAATCGGTGACGCTGGCGATGATGAAGATCGCGAGCGCCGACCAGCGGGCGAAGTCGGAAGATTGCAACCGGCCTTCCAGGAAAAAGCAAAGCACCACCAGCGGCACCGCGACGATGCGCCCGTAGGTCAGGAGGTTCGGCAGTGCGGCCCAGTGGGCCTCTCTTTTCGGCTTTTCCAGTTTATTCCCCCTCGCGCTTGTCAGTGGCAAGAAACGCTAGTCCGGGCCTAAATTCAATCGCGCTTGCCTGCCCCGCACGATTATTCGCCACTTTGGCGGCGAAACCTCAACCGTTCTCGTGGAAATGATCGTAAATCGACTTGGCCATCTGTTCGGATATTCCATCGACGGCCATCAGGTCGGAAAGCGCTGCCCGGCTTACCGCTTTTGCCGTGCCGAAATGGTGGAGCAATGCGCGCTTGCGCGTCGGTCCGATGCCGGCCACCTCGTCCAGCGGATTGCGGCCCATCTCCTTCTTGCGTTTCGCGCGGTGCGTGCCGATGGCAAAACGGTGCGCCTCATCGCGCAGGCGCTGCACGAAATAAAGAACTGCGTCGCGCTGCGGCAGCATGAACGGTTCCCGGCCCTCCATGAAGAATTTCTCGCGTCCCGCATCCCGGTCCGGTCCCTTGGCTATGCCCACGAGCGTCACCGCATTGGCGATCCCGATATCCGCCATCACGGCGCGCGCGGCGTTGAGCTGGCCTAGGCCGCCGTCGATCAGCACAAGATCGGGCCAGGGCGGCAGTCCGTCATTCTCGACGCCCGCTTCCGGCGCTTCGCCTTCCGCTTCCTCCGGCTTGGGACCGTTCTCGCGCACCAGCCGGGCAAAACGCCGCGTCAGCACTTCCTGCATCATGCCGTAGTCGTCACCGGGGGTGAGGCTCTCAGACTTGATGTTGAATTTTCGGTACTGGTTCTTTGCGAAGCCTTCCGGGCCCGCGACGATCATCGCGCCCACGGCATTGGTCCCCATGATGTGGGAATTGTCGAACACCTCGATCCGGCGGGGCGGTGCTTCGAGGCCAAATGCCTCGGCGACCCCCTCAAGCAGGCGCGTGTTCGTCGAGCTTTCCGCCAGCCTGCGGCCCAGCGCTTCCCTGGCGTTCAGAGCGGCGTGTTCCACCATCTCCTTCTTGCCGCCGCGCTGCGGGGTCAGGATTTCAACCTTGTGCCCGGCCCGGATCGCCAGCGCCTCCTCCAGCAACTCGCGCTCCTCGATCGCGTGGCTGAGCAGGATCAGGCGCGGGCAAGGCTTGTCGTCATAGAACTGGGCGAGGAACGCCCCCAGCACCTCCGGCGCATCGATCGACTTGTCGGCGCGGGGAAAATAGGAGCGGTTGCCCCAGTTCTGGCCGGTGCGGAAGAAGAACACCTGCACACAGGTTATCCCGCCCTTCTGCTCCACCGCAAAGACATCCGCTTCCTCGATGCCGCGCGGATTGATGCCCTGGTGCGCCTGCACATGCGACAGCGCGGCAAGCCGGTCGCGCATCAACGCCGCGGTTTCGAACTCCAGCGCCTGTGAAGCCTCCTCCATGCGCCGCGAAAGCCGCTGCTGGATTTCATTGCTTTTGCCGGAAAGGAAGTTGCGCGCCTCGTTGACGAGGCCGGCATATGTTTCCGCCGTGACCTCGCCGGTGCAAGGTGCCGAGCAGCGCTTGATCTGGTAGAGAAGGCAGGGCCGGGTGCGGCTCTCATAAACGGAGTCGGTGCAGGAGCGGATCAGGAATGCCCGCTGCATGGCGTTGATCGTGCGGTTCACCGCGCTGGCGCTGGCGAACGGCCCGAAATATTCGCGCTTCTTCTGCCGCGCGCCGCGATGCTTGTAGATGCCCGGCGCACGGTGGTCGGTGGTGATGACGATATAGGGAAAGCTCTTGTCGTCGCGCAAAAGCACGTTGAAGCGCGGGCGCAACCGCTTGATGAGGTTCGCTTCCAGCAGCAGTGCCTCGGTCTCGGTGTGCGTGCGCATGAACTCCATGGTCGCCGTTTCGCGCACCATGCGGGCAATGCGATTGGTGTGACCCACACCCTTGGCGTAGGAAGCGACGCGCTTCTTCAGGCTCTTGGCCTTGCCGACATAGAGCACGTCCCCCTCTGCGTTCATCATGCGGTAGACGCCGGGCGAGTTCGGCAGCCGCTTGACGAAGCCGGCAATGACCTCCGGCCCGCTCTCGCCCGTGGAAGCGAGCGTTTCCTCCCACACGATGTCCGGCTTGCGCGCGGCCTGCGGGGCGTCGGTCTCGATTTGTTGTTCCTCGTTCATGTGACTGCCGGATCTAGCGGATTCGCGCCGATATTGCGCTATTCGGCCATCCCGGTCACGTCTGGCGTCTGCCAGGCAAGGTGCTGGCCGCCGTCGAGCGCGATCATCTGGCCGGTGATGGAGGCCGTTTCATAGAGATAAAGGATCGTCGCGGCAAATTCATCGGGGCCCGGTCCGCGCTTCAGCGGCAGCCCGTCGATCTGCATCTGGAAGTCCGCAGCGCTCTGGCGCTCGTTCGCGAGCGTTGGACCCGGGCCGATCGCGTTGACCCTGACCTTTGGTGCGAATGCCTGCGCCATGGTTCGCGTCGCCGTCCACAGCGCCGATTTCGACAGCGTATAGGAGAAGAAGTCCGGCGTCAGTTTCCAGACGCGCTGGTCGATGATGTTGACGATCAGCCCGGTGTCGATATCGGGCTGCGCGTAAAGTTCAGCGCCAAGAAGGGCGGGCGCCTTGAGGTGGACGGCAAAGTGCCGGTCCCACAATTCCATGTCCGGGGTCTGCGCGCTGTCGCGCTCGAAAACCGATGCGTTGTTGACCAGCAGCCCGACCGGACCCAGCGCTTCGCGCGCTGCGGCAAACAGCCGCCGCACGGCATCGGGGTCTGTCAGGTCCGCTTGCAACGGAACCGACTTGCCGCCTTGCGCGTTGATGTTTGCGGCCAGTTCCCTTGCGGCATCCACCGAGGAATTCGCATGGATCGCGACGGCAAACCCTTGTTTTGCAAGGTCCCGCGCCATGAAGGCGCCGATCCTGCGCGCCCCGCCGGTCACAAGCGCGGTACGCCGCTGCCGTTCCTGTTGCGCCACCATCAATCCCCCTTCGCCGCCCCTTGGCCGCGCAAGATCCCCGCAGCGGCAGGCGGGAAGATGGGGCTTTGCTCATTTATGTCAACGTTAACCAATTCTCCTAACACCGCGTTTACCCAGACATGGTTTCCATTCAGCAAACGGGTCTGCCCGAAGCGGCGGGGAAGGTCACAAAGCTTCCGCAATTCATCACCGATTTGCCAAGCTTTCTGTCTGACCCGGCCACATTCAGGCGGCACAACCGGGATGCGGCAGGCGGATGCCGGATGCGGCGTGAATGAATTCGCCCGCACGGCACCGCCGATACAGGAGTAAGAATATGCGTAAATTCGGCAACACAGTTGCTTTCGCGGCCTTCGTGGCTGCGCTTTCGCTTTCCCCCTCGGCGCTTGCGGCCGATGTCATCGAGCAGGCGCCTGTGGCGCCCGAACCGGTGGTCGAAGACTTCGGCGCCCGCTGGACGGGGCCTTATGTTGGCATCTACGCTGCCTATAACTGGATGCACAGCGATTTCAGCACCGGAAGCGATATCTCCGGCATCGACGGTCTCGGCTTGGGCGGCTATGCAGGCTACAACTACCAGCTCGACCAGAACTTCGTGGTGGGCCTTGAAGGCATGGCCGCCTGGTCGGACGCGGAAAACAATTTCCAGAACACGACGGTCGAGCAGGACTGGGATGCCTCCTTGCGCGCCCGCCTCGGCTACGCGTTCGGCGAATCCATGATCTACGGCATCGGCGGTCTGGCAGGCACGAGGGCCACGGTTTCCAATGGCGGCAGCAGCGACAGCCAGACCCACCTTGGCTGGACGATCGGCGCGGGCTTCGAGACTTTCCTGACCGACAACGTCGTCGGCCGCATCGAATACGATTACTCCGACTACGGTTCGCAGACCTACAGCATCTCCGGCCCGAACCCGGATGTCAGCTTCACCGACCACGCGATCAAGCTGGGCGTCGGCCTCAAGTTCTAGGGTTTCGGCCTCGACCTGAGAAAAAGGACGGCCACGGGCCGTCCTTTTTGCTTTCAGGCAAAGTGGATCAATGCCTTATCGACCGGCAATTGCCGTTGTATACACCCCAGTGGTCGAGGCCCTGGATGCAGAACTCCACCTTGTAGCCGGTTCCGGCCAGGCCCATGCCCTTCTCGATCATGAAATAGAGCTTGCGCGAGTGGCCGGTGGACATCAACGCCGCGGCCCTGCAGAAACGGCGCTGGATCGGCGCGGGGCCGAAAGCCTCGACATGGTACTCGTCTATGCGGCTGATCGCCTTGAGGTCCTCGCCATGCCGGTATGCGAACCGCTCGCCATAGCGGGCCCGCTCCACGATCTGGCCAAGGACATCTGAATCGGCGCAGTCGGGAAAAACCTGGAAGGGCCGGTATTTAGGGTAGGGGCCGTAGGGCTCCCATTCCGCGGCGGCGGAACCCGGCTGAATGGCGATGCAGGCGATGGCAGCCATGGCGGCCAGGATCGTGGTCAGGAGGCGCATCTTGGGAATCCGTTGAGAATATTGAAACCAGACATTGCCGCTTGAGAGACGCAGGGTCAAGGCGCGCGGTGCGCTTCTCACGTTTCGAATTGCGCCACCGCCTCACTCCGCCGCTAGCATCTCGACACGCCAGCCAGCGCCCTCGCCCTGCGCGAGTATTTGCGTCAAGGCCGGCAGCATGATCTCCAGTTCGCCGGCGAGTGTGAATGGCGGATTGCGGATGATGAGGCCGCTGCCACGAAAACCCGAGCCAACGCCGGGCCCGCGCACCCAAAGCTCCGTCCGCATCAGTTTACCGATGCCGGCTTCCTTAAGGCCGGAGAGGAACCGCCCGACGGCCGCCTCGTCTTTCAGCGGATACCAAAGGGCGAGCATGCCGCCCGGCCAGCGCCTCACGCCCCTGGCGAGCGCTTCTTCCAGCCTGTCGAACTCGCCCTGTTCCTCGAAAGGCGGGTCGATCAGCACAAGCCCGCGCTTTTCCTTCGGCGGCAGATGCGCTCCGGGCACGAGCCAGCCATCGAGATGCATCACGCGAACCTGGAAATCGCCGGCAAATCGCGCCGCCAGCGCCTCGTGATCCTTCGGGTGGAGTTCGCACAGCGAAAGCCGGTCCTGCCGGCGGATCAGCTCGCGCGCGATTGCAGGGGATCCCGGATAGGAGACAAGCGCTCCGTTTTTGAAATGGACACGAACGATGGCAAGATAAGGCTCGAGCAGCGCCTGCACAGGTTCGGGCAGGCTGGCGGCAACGAGCCGGCCAGCGCCGTCGATCCACTCGCCGGTTTTTGCCGCCTCCTGCGAGGAAAGGTCGTAAAACCCGGTGCCCGCATGGGTGTCGATGACGCGGAAGGCCTGGTCCTTGCGCTTGAGGTAATCAATCAGCCGGGAGAACACCGCGTGCTTGAAGACATCGGCGAAATTGCCCGCGTGGTAGGCGTGCCGGTAGTTCATGGGCTTTCGGGGGCAATCGGCGGCTGGAAAAACGCCTCGTCCGGGTGGCCGCCTGCTGACTGCCATCGGCCGGAAGCAATGAGCGCCAGCGCATGCGGGTACAGCCGGTTTTCGACCTTCAGCACGCGGCCGGAAAGCGACTGCGGCGTGTCGCCCGGCAGCACCGGAACGGCGGCCTGCGCGACAATCGGCCCGTCATCCAGCCTTTCGGTGACGAAGTGCACGCTGGCGCCGTGCAGTTTCACGCCCGCTGCGATAGCGCGGGCATGCGTTTCCAGGCCCGTGAAGGCCGGCAGCAGGCTTGGATGGATGTTGAGCATCCGGCCACGGTGGCTTTCCACGAAAGCGGGGCTGAGGATGCGCATGTATCCGGCGAGGCAGATGATGTCAGGCATGTCCGCCGCCAACGCCGCCGAGAGGGCCGCCTCGTGCGCCTGCCTGTCCGGGAAATCGTTGTGATCGATGACCAGCGTTGCGATGCCGCCTGCGGTAGCGACCGTCAGTCCTCCTGCGTCCGGCCGGTTGGAGATCACCCGCTTTATCTCGGCCGGGTAGGCCGGGTCCTTCGCGGCTTTGATCAGCGCCGCCATGTTGGTGCCGCGCCCGGAAATGAGGATGTCCACCCGCTTGCGCCGGCTCAAAGGCGCAGGCTCCCTGAAAAGCGGACGCGCTCCGGGCCTGCCGGTTCCAGCACGCCGATCTCCGTTACCGTCTCGCCTTGCGCTTCCAGCGAGGCGCGTACTGCCTCGGCCATTGCCGGATCGACCACGACCACCATGCCGGCGCCGCAGTTGAACGTGCGCAACATTTCCTGTTCGGCGACGCCGCCGGCACGCGAAAGCCAGCCGAACACCGGCGGCGGCGCCA
>JBGSJA010000029.1:0-2141 GCA_041742235.1 Salaquimonas sp.
GGCGCGAGGGTTCGCCCGCGGCTTTGCCTTTCGGTGGCGCTGGCCTGCGGCGACACCAATCCAGCCGCCGCCGACGCCGCCGCGACGGCGATCGAACTTTTGCACAATGCCTCGCTGGTCCATGATGACCTGCCCTGCTTCGACGATGCTGGCCTGCGGCGCGGCAAGCTCTCCGTCCATGCCGCGTTCAGCGAACCGATCGCGCTGCTGACCGGCGACGTGCTCATCGTCATGGCGTTCGAGACGATTGCCCGCGAATGCGCGCTTGCGCCGGACCGCATTGCGCCGCTGATGGCGATCATCGGGCGCGCGGTCGGCATGCCGCACGGCATCTGCGCCGGACAGGCATGGGAAAGCGAAAGCGAAATTCCCATCGAGGAATATCACCGTGCCAAGACCGCTTCGCTGTTCACCGGCGCGGCATGCGCCGGCGCGGTCGCCGCCGGAAGCGATCCGCATCCATGGCTGATGGTGGGCGAAAAGCTTGGTGCGGCCTACCAGGTGGCGGACGATCTTCGCGACGTGCTTTCGGCGCGCGAGGAAATCGGCAAGCCGGCAGGGCAGGACGCCCAGCGCGGGCGGCCCAATGCCGTCGCCAAATATGGCGTGTCGGGTGCTGTCGAACAGTTGCAGTCGCTGGTCGGCGCGGCGATCGACGCGGTGCCCGATTGCCCCGGAGCAGGCATGCTTCGCGAACTCATCGGCGGCGAGGTCAAACGGCTGGTTCCGAAGAAGCTGGCGCGAACCGCCGCCTGAACCATGCGGAGCGAGAGGCTCCCCGGCACGACGGCTGAAGGGCCGGCAATGAAGTTCGATGAACGCTTTCGCGCGTGGCGCAACGGCCTTGTCGGCAGCGCGCGATTCCAGGAATTCGCCAACCGCTTCTGGCCGCTGCGAATCATCGCGCGGCGGCGTGCGGCCAGTCTCTTTTCAACGGTTTCCGGCTTCATCCACTCGCAAATACTGTTTGCCTGCGTCGAGACCGGCCTGCTGCACTTCCTCAAAGACGGCCCCCGCACGCAGCGGGAAATTGCAAGGCAAACCGGCATTGCGGAATCACAGCTTTCGCGGCTGCTCGAACCGGCGCTGGCGCTCAAACTCATAAGCCGCGACCGGCAGGGGCGCTGGTGGCTTGCCGATGCCGGGGCCGTGGTGGCCGGCAATGCCGGGATCGAGGCCATGATCCGCCACCACGCCATGGTCTACCGCGACCTGGCCGATCCGGTTCGCCTGCTGAAGAACCCCGAGGTTCCGACGGAGACGCAAGCCTATTGGGGCTATGTCCGCGGGCCGGATGTCGATCCGGCTGCGGCCGCCCAATATTCCGCGCTGATGACCGCGAGCCAGGACATGCTGATTGCGGAAGTGCTGGCTGCAATTTCGTTCAGCGACAAGAGGGCGCTGCTGGACATCGGCGGCGGCGAAGGCGCTTTCTTGTCCGCGGCGGGCGAAAGATATCCACAGTTGAAACTCATGCTGTTCGACCTGCCGTCGGTTCCCGCGCCAGCGGGCAGGATCGAACGCTTTTCCGGCGACTTCTTCCGCACGCCCCTGCCAGCGGGCGCGGATTGCATCACGCTGCTTCGGGTCGTGTGCGACCATGAGGATGCGCAAATCGTCAGCCTGCTGAAGAATGTGCGGCAGGCGCTTTCGCCGGGCGGCACGCTCGTCATCGCCGAACCCATGGCAGGAAGCGGCGCGGAAGCATCGCTCGCCGCCGCCTATTTCGGCTTCTATTTCCTCGCCATGCGCTCGGGCCGCTGCCGTACGCCGCAGCACATCGCGGACCTGCTCAGGCAGGCCGGGTTTTCCCGCAGCCGTTTCATTGCGACGCGCGCGCCGCTCGCGGCGTCAATCGTTGTGGCTCATGTGTAAATTTTGGTTGACATTTTTTGGTGTCATCTTAGGGTTACGTCTTGGCAGATGCGGAATACACGCATCGCCGGGAAGCTGGCAATGAAAACGAATGCCGTAGTGCTGGAAAACCCGGGTAGGCTCTCCCTGCAGGAGGTGAGCCTTGTTGCCTCCGGCCCCGACGATGTCGTGGTCGAAACCCAATTCACCGCCATCAGCGCCGGAACCGAGCGCCTTCTTTGGGAAGGCCGGATGCCGCAATTCCCGGGAATGGGTTATCCGCTGGT
>JBGSJA010000030.1:0-2594 GCA_041742235.1 Salaquimonas sp.
CCCTTGAAGTTGAACGAGGAGCAATAGGCGCGCGAGTTCACTTCGTGCTTGCCGAGCTTGATGACTTCAGAGCCGCCGGAGATTTCCTCCCACACGCTCTTGTCCGGGTTGAGCGAGTCGCGGCTCTGGTCGACATAGCCAAGGCGCACGGTTTCGCCGACGCGGATTTCGCCGCCATCCGGCTTCTCCTGTCCGGTGATCATGCGAAACAGCGTCGTATTGCCCGCGCCGTTGGGACCGATCACGCCGACGATACCGCCCGGCGGCAATGCGAATTCGAGCTTGTCGATCAGCAGCGTGTCGCCATAGCCCTTGGAAAGGCCATCCGCCTCGATCACCAACTGGCCAAGCCGCTCGCCCGCCGGAATGATGATCTGCGCATTTTGCGGCGTGCGGTCGTTGGCAGCCTTGACCAGTTCGTCATAGGCCTTGATGCGGGCCTTGGACTTTGCTTGCCGCGCCTTGGGCGAAGCGGACATCCATTCCGATTCCGCCGCTATGGCGCGCTGGCGCGAAGCTTCCTCGCGGCCTTCCTGCTCCATGCGCTTGCGCTTGGCGGCAAGGTAGGCGCTGTAATTGCCCTCATAGGGAATGCCGCGGCCGCGGTCGAGTTCGAGAATCCATCCCGTGACGTTGTCGAGGAAATAGCGGTCGTGGGTGATCATCATCACGGCGCCGGGATATTCGCGCAGGTGCTTTTCGAGCCAGGCAATGGTTTCAGCGTCGAGGTGGTTGGTCGGCTCGTCGAGCAGCAGCAGGTCCGGCTGTTGCAGCAGCAGGCGGCACAGCGCCACGCGGCGCGCCTCGCCGCCTGAAAGCTTGTCGATGGGCCAGTCGCCGGGCGGGCAGCGCAACGCTTCCATCGCCATCTCGACCTGGCTGTCGAGGTCCCACAAATTCTGGCTGTCGATGACGTCCTGCAGCTTAGCCGCCTCGTCGGCGGTTTCGTCGGAATAGTTCATCATCAATTCGTTGTAGCGCTCAAGCACGGCGCGCTTGCCGGCGACGCCCTCGTTGACATTGCCAAGAACGTCAAGCTGCGGATCAAGCTGCGGCTCTTGCGGCAGGTACCCGCAAGTGGCGCCATCGGCGAGCCACGCTTCGCCGGTGAATTCGGTGTCGAGGCCCGCCATGATGCGCAGGACCGTCGACTTGCCCGCGCCATTGGGGCCCAGAACGCCGATCTTGGCGTCCGGGTAGAAGGAAAGGTGGATGTTCTCCAAAACCTTTTTCGTGCCATAAGCCTTGTTGAGGCCGGCCATGTGATAAATGAATTGACGCGCCATGGCGTTGTTGCTCCGCAAAAATCCGGGGGAATTGTTGCGGTGCTTTTAGGGTGTTTCGCGCCCGGCGGCAACGGCGCAATCAGGCCGGATTTTGACCCGAACGGTGCGCCCAGCCGGTCATGCGCATCTCGAGCCACGCCATCAGCGCGTACATGACGATGCCTTCGATGGCCAACATGACCAGGCCGGCGAAAACCAGCGGCACGTTGAACTGCGATTGCGCTGCCAGCATCAGGTGGCCGAGGCCGGAATTGGCGGCCACGGTCTCCGAAATCACCGAGCCGACAAAAGCCAGCGTGATCGCCACCTTCAGCGAACCGAAGAAATAGGGCATGGAACGCGGAATACCGACCTTCAGCATGATGTCCATCTTCTTCGCGCCGAGCGCGCGCAGTACGTCCTCCGCCTCCGGTTCGATGGTGGCAAGGCCGGTCGCGACATTGACGACGATCGGGAAGAAGGCGATGAGAAAAGCCGTCAGCACCGCAGGCACGGTGCCAATGCCGAACCAGATCACCAGCACTGGAACGACTGCTACCTTGGGAATGGCGTTGAAGCCGATCATCAGCGGGTACAAGCCGGCATAGATGAAGCGCGACCAGCCGACGGCAAGGCCAAGCGCCAGCCCGCCGACAACTGCCAGCAGGAAGCCTAGCAGCGTGGTGTAGAGCGTTTGCAGCGAGTTCTTCCAGATCGCCGGCCAGTACTCGATTATGGCGCCGGTTATGGTCGTCGGTGGCGGCAAGATGTAGACGGGAATCGCGAAAAGTCGCGCCGCCCCTTCCCACAGCAGGAGCAAGCCCACGGTGAACAACCAAGGCATCGCCTTCAGCACGAGACTGTTGCTCATGCCGCCGCCCTCGCGCTGGCGATGTGTTCGCGCAATTCATGAACGACATCGGTGAAGGCGCGATCGTACATGATTTCGGTGTCGCGCGGCCGGGCAAAATCCACCGAACGCGTTGCGATCACCTTGCCCGGGCGGGCGCTCATCACGAAGATCCGGTCGGCGAGGAACACCGCTTCGCGCAGGTCGTGCGTCACCAGGCAGACCGTGACCTGCCGCGCCGCATGCAGGTCACGGATCACGCACCACAATTCCTCGCGCGTGAAGGCATCGAGCGCGCCGAAAGGCTCGTCAAGCATCAGCAGTTCCGGTTCGTGGACCAGCGCCCGGCAAAGGCTCGCCCGCTGCTGCATGCCGCCGGACAATTGCCAGGGGAATTTCTGGCCGAAGCCCTTGAGGCCGACGGTCGCCAGCAGGCCTTCGACCCGCTTGATGTACTCCGCCTTGTGGGCGCGAAGCCG
>JBGSJA010000031.1:0-2961 GCA_041742235.1 Salaquimonas sp.
AGGCGTCAAGCGACCGCTGCTGGAGCAATCGGCTGCATGGCATCGGCAGGAGAAGAGGCTGGGCGGACTGGCACCCGATGCCCGGAGGCACCTCGCATCCCTCGTCGCCGCAAGATCGCGCAGCAGGGCGACGACCCAACCCGCGCCGGCTTTTTCTGGCAAAGGCGAAGATAGTTCGGATGGGCCTTCCGACCCGCCACCGCAGCCGGTCGTCCGACGTCGGCTGCATCCCGGAGACCGGCTGCTGCGCGAGTGGAACGGCAGGAACCATATCGTCGAGGTGGTCGAAGGCGGCTTCATCTTCGACGACAAAAAGTGGAAGTCGCTGTCTGCGATCGCGCGGCGCATCACCGGCGCCCACTGGTCCGGTCCGCGGTTCTTCGGGTTGTAACCATGCAGCAAACATTGCGCTGTGCGGTCTACACCCGCAAGTCGACCGAGGAAGGGCTGGACCAGGAGTTCAACTCGCTCGATGCGCAGCGCGAGGCCTGCGAAGCTTACATCGCCTCGCAGGCCGGGCTCGGCTGGCGGCTGGCGCCGGGGCGGTATGACGATGGCGGCATCTCCGGCGGCACGATGGAGCGCCCTGCCCTTCAAGCCCTGCTGGCGGACATCAAGGAGAGACGGATCGACATCGTGGTGGTCTACAAGATCGACCGACTCACCCGCTCGCTCGGTGATTTTGCAAAAATCATGGATGTACTCGATGCAGCCAGCGCTTCCTTTGTCTCGGTGACGCAGGCATTCAACACCACCACGTCGATGGGCCGGCTGACGCTCAACGTCCTGCTGTCCTTCGCCCAGTTCGAGCGCGAGGTAACGGCAGAACGCATCCGCGACAAGATCGCCGCCTCCAAGCGCAAGGGCATGTGGATGGGCGGCGTGGTGTCGCTCGGCTACCGGGTCGAGAACCGCAAGCTGTTGATCGAGGAGAAGGAGGCCGAACTCGTCCGGCAGATCTTTGCCCGCTACCTCGAACTTGGATCCGTCCAAAGGCTGGTGGATGAGTTGCAGTCGAAGGAACTGGAAGTGCGGCGACCAATACCACGCAAGTCCAGCAACGGCAGCTACAAGGCAAAACCGTTCGCCAGGGGCAATCTGTTCCACCTGCTGTCGAACCCGATCTACATCGGCAAGATCCGCCACCGCACCGAACTGCACAAGGGCGAGCACGAGGCGATCATCGACGCAGACACCTTCAGCAAGGTTCAGGAACTGCTCGCTTCAAAGGCGCCTGCGAGAAGTCATCCAATCAGCCATCCGGACATTCACCTGCTTACGGGCATTGCCTTTGATGAGAAGGGTGACCGGCTTGCGCCTTCCCACACCGCCAAGGGCGGACGGCGCTACCGATACTACATCTCGCAAAGATCGATCGGTCGCGGAAGCAATGGAGCTTCCAAGGCGTCCGGATGGCGGATCCGGGCGGAGCGGCTAGACGGTCTGGTGGAACAGGAACTGCTGAAACTGCTGCGCAACGGCGGCAGGATCACGGAGATCATCGGAACAGGCTCAGGTGCAATTGCCGCTGGTGAAGCAGCAACAAGCGCGCTGCGGCGGGCCGAAGAATGGTCAGCCATGCCGCCGGGCGAGAAGAAGGAGATCGGAACGCGATTTATCCGCCGGGTGGAACTGCGGGCATCCGGCATCCGCATCGAGTTCAGCCGGATCGACTTGATGCGCTGGATTGATCCCGCGAGCACAGATAACAGCAAGACAGGTCCTGGCAATTCAGAGCCACCGATTGTTGTCGAGCGACCGTTGAGCATCCGGCGGCGCGGCGTCGAGACCAGACTGATCGTCATAGACGGCAGCCGCACCGAGGGTGAACCTGATGAAGCACTGATCGACCTGCTGATCCGCGCGCAGGTCTATTTGGCGGATCTGACGGACGGCAGCGGCAGAACGCTTGCAGAAGTCGCCGCGCTGAACGGCACCGATCCCTCCGAGGTCAGCCGGCTGCTGCCGCTCGCATTCCTCTCGCCGCGTATTGTCGAGGCAATCATATTTGGCAGCCAGCCCGATCAATTGACGCCACTGCGACTATCCCGTCTCAGCCCCCTGCCCCTTGCCTGGGATGAACAGGAAGCGATCCTGGTTTCCGGAAAGACCAATCGAAGACAAGCGCCGGACACGCTGAACACCGCTGCTATTTGAGTTGCAGCCGCTGAACCTTCGAATCCCACCGCGTCTGTCGTCTGTTCGCCAGCCAAAGCAACTTCCTGGCATCATTCCCGATCATGGCCATGATCGCGGTTCTCAACACTTGGGCGGGAAAACCTGCCACAGAGACGGCGCCTCGCAAAACGGCCCAAATGCCGCCACACTGGACGCCAAATTCCGGTCTCTGGATCACTGAGCAGGGACAAGCGTTTGAAATGTTTAAGACATTTGCAGAGACAGGTCGGACCGCAATTGTTGCAGGACTGAATGGTGGGCGGACAGCTACACGAACCTTCAACCAATCCCCTATTCTAACCCACGGATATGTCGCCGCTATTCCGGACCACTACGGCACAGAGACGGAAACGTGGCCGGAAGTGGCTGAATTCTCGAGACTTGGAAGAGACTGCTAGTCAAACGATCGCAGGGATTCTTGCCGATGCAAGCTTGGTTGCGGGTTTGTACATTTCGCTAAGTCTCTGTTTTTAAAGTGTTTTTGGTGGGCCCGGAGGGACTCGAACCCCCAACCAAGCGGTTATGAGCCGCCGGCTCTGACCATTGAGCTACAGGCCCTGCCGGTGTTCGCGCTTTGCGACACGCAAGGCGAGAGATAGACGCTTTGGCCGCGAGCGGCAAGGCCGGATGCTTTTCCCGAAAACATGTGATGCGCGCGAGCAGGCCGGCCCTGTCGCGGGCCGGCCTTTGAGCCTGCACGCGACAGTCGTCAAATGCCGCGGGAGCCAATGACGCGGCACCGCGGGCTGTGCCGGTCGAACACCAGAACCGCGCGGTGGCCGC
>JBGSJA010000032.1:0-12603 GCA_041742235.1 Salaquimonas sp.
GAAGTTAAAATAGAACGGCAAGGCGAACCACGCGAAACCTGGTTTCGTGTCGAAGGCGCTACAAGAGTACCTTATTTCACCCGCGCCGAAATCGCTGCAGGCGTTCTCGAAGGCCGCGGGTTGGAGTTGTTCTGGCTCGAAAGCGCTGCCGACGTGTTCTTCGTCCATGTCCAGGGCTCGGCGCGGCTGGCGCTGCCGGACGGCAAAGCGGTTCGCATCGGCTATGCAGCCCGCAACGGACACCCGTATCATCCCATCGGTCGCACGCTGGTGGCGCGCGGCGAAATGGCGCTGGAGGAAGTCAGCATGCAATCGATCCGGGCCTGGCTGCACGCCAACCCGGCACAGGCGCAGGCGGTGATGGATACCAACCCTTCCTATATTTTCTTTCGCGACATGACGGACGGAACCCCACAATCGAGCCTGGAACCGGATTCCGGACCGGTCGGCGCCGCCGGCATTGCGCTTACCGCTGGGCGCAGCCTTGCTGTAGACCCCCGGCACCATGCGTATGCGACGCCGATTTTCGTTTCAGTCAGCAAGTCGTTCCCCGGGCAGGAATTGCCGTTTAACCGACTGATGATTGCGCAGGATACCGGTTCGGCGATCATCGGCCCGGCGCGCGGCGACATCTTTTTCGGCTCGGGCCATGAGGCAGGGCTGGTCGCCGGGACGGTCCGCCATGACGCAGAAATGTTCGTACTGAAGGCCGTGGATTTGCGATGACGGCACGGCGCAAGACCCTGACGGCGGAAGATCGCCGCCTGTGGCGCGAGGTGGTTTCCTCGGTCAAGCCGCTGCGCGGCACAATCCTGCATCCGGAACCCCAGGTGGTGGATACGCAAAGCCAGGAAATAGCGCCGGCTCCGCAGAAGCAACCAATGGGTACTGCGCCCGCTCCGCTTGCGCCTGCGTTACCCAAACTGCCAGGCCGTCTGGTCGGGCGTCTTGACGATCGCACCACCCGCGACCTGAAGAAGGGTCGGTTGCGAATTGACAGCCGCATCGACCTGCATGGCATGAACGAGGCGCACGCACATGCGCAATTGCTCACGCATCTGCGTCATTCGCGTACCGCCGGCCTGCGCATGGTGCTGGTCATCACTGGCAAGGGCGCCAGAAGCGGTGGCATCCTGCGCAACGCTGTTCCCAAATGGTTCGAAACGCCACCGTTCAACCTGCTGGTCAGCGCCTGGCGGCCGGCCGAAGCAGCCCATGGCGGCGATGGCGCACTCTATGTCCGCATTCGCCGCGAGCAGGCCTCCAAGGATGGTGGCAAGAGCTTGGGCAAGGCCGGGAGCAAAGGCGGGAGCAAGCAGGCATGACGCCCTTTGGTCAGCGCGTGCGAGAATTGCGTTCCCAGCGCGGCGTTACCCAGAAGGAGATGGCGGCAACGCTCGGCGTATCTTCCGCCTGGCTGTCGGCGTTGGAAAAGGGTCGGCGCGGCCGGCCAAACTGGGAATTCGTCCAGCGCGTCATCGCCTATTTCAACGTCATCTGGGACGATGCCGACGAGCTTTTGGAACTGGCGCGCATTTCCCATCCGCGCATCGTGGTGGATACGTCCGGACTTTCTCCCGAGGCGACCGAGTTCGCCAATCTCGTATCCGAGCGCATCGGGCTGTTGTCGAACGAAGACCTTGCCGATCTCGTCTTCGAGGTGAAGCGGCGGTCGCATCGCCGCAAGCGCTGAGTTCTATTGTACCAGCGGCTCGAGTTCGGCAAGCTTGTCGTTGACGAGCCAGCCGTAATAATTTTCCTGCGGCATCGTGCCCCGGCTTTTGGCTTCTGCTGCGCGCATGCGCACATCGCCTAGATTGTAAAGCGTGGCGGTAATGCCCGGATTTGCCGAAATGTCGTAGCCGGCGATCTCGGCATAGGCATCGATCGAGGTCCGGATCACCGCCGCCATGTATTGCAAGGTGGAATCGGGGTCCATGATCGCCTTGTAGACCTCGGGCGCCTTCGCAGCATTCAGCGGCTTCATGCGGCTGACCTTGACGACCATGTCGTTGACTTGCAGGGCCGTGAGCGGATTGAGCTGACCGAGGCCAAAGGTCTGCCCGGCATAGAGCGGCTGGAAGAAAACACGTCCGAAGCGGTCGTTCGGCCAGGCCTTGCCGCCGGTATTCTGCCCGCGGAAACTCTTTTGCCAGACCGCCTCGCGGCACGACCACAGATCATAGCTGCCTGCAATGCCTTCGCATTCGGAAAATTCCGGCCGCGTGACGAAGTCGAGCACCCTCTCGCCGTCATAGGCGAAGGCAAGGTCGGAGCCGAGATAGGAGGCCGCCTTGACCAGATAGGTCTGGAGATTGTCGAAGGCATCGACATTGTAGGTGTGTTCGCCGACCAGTGCCCCGACGATGTGGATCGGCGCGATGCCGTAGCGCTTGGCAGCCGACTTGATCTTCTGCTGCAGCTTCTTGTCGCGCGCTATCAGGTCGCGGATTTTCTCGTACTTTGCCTCGAAAGTGCCCTTGGTCTTCTTGGTGCGCGTAACGGCAGCGGCCGGAACCGGCGGCTGCTCGGCGTTGCGGTTGCCCGGCGGCACTGCTTCCAGCGCGCCTGCGGGCAGCGGAGCGAATAACAGCCAGGCGGCGGCGATGGCGGCGAACAGGCTTGCGGGTCTGCGCGGTATCATGTCGGTCGGCTGGGTCCGTTGCGAAGTTGCGCTGCGACAAGCCGCAGCGCGCGCGGAACATGCCCCAAACAAGTCGGTGAGTCGAGGCTCGCGCCCCATCGTCAGAGTATGAAACGCGACAGGTCGGTGTTGCTGGCGATGTCGGCGACATGTTTGCGCACATAGTCGGCATCGATCACCAGCCTGCTGCCGCCCTGGTCCGGTGCGCTGAAGGAAATCTCGTCGAGCACGCGCTCCATGACGGTCTGCAAGCGCCGCGCTCCGATGTTCTCGATGGTTCCGTTGAGATCGACGGCGATGTCGGCCAGCGCGTTGATGGCGTCGTCGGTGAACTCGAGTTCCACTTCCTCGGTTTGCATCAGCGCGACATATTGCTTGATGAGGCTTGCCTCGGGCTCCGTCAGGATGCGCCGCAAGTCCTCCCGCGAGAGGGCGGACAGTTCCACACGGATAGGCAGGCGGCCCTGGAGTTCGGGAAGGAGGTCCGAAGGCTTGGCGACATGGAACGCGCCAGACGCGATGAAAAGGATGTGGTCGGTCTTGACCGGCCCGTGCTTGGTGGCGACGGTCGTTCCCTCGACCAGCGGCAGCAGGTCGCGCTGCACGCCTTCGCGCGAGACGCTGCCCCCGATCGATCCGTCGCGAACCGCGATCTTGTCGATCTCGTCAAGGAAGACGATGCCGTTGTTCTCGACCGAGGAAACCGCTTCGCTCACCACCTGCTCGTTGTCGAGCAGCTTGTCGGATTCGTCCGCGATGAGCAGCCCGTAGGAATCCTTGACGGTGGTGCGGCGCTTCTTGGTGCGCTGCCCGAAGGCCTTGCCCAGCATGTCGTTGATGTTGAGGACGCCGATATTGGCGCCGGGCATGCCTGGTATCTCGAATCCGCCCATCGGATTGCCCGTATCGGAGACATCGACCTCGATTTCCTTGTCGTCGAGTTCGCCGGAGCGCAGCTTCCTGCGAAAAGAATCGCGCGTCGCCGGGCTTGCCGTGTTGCCAACCAGCGCGTCCAAAACCCGCTCCTCGGCGGCAAGATGCGCCTTGGCCTTGACCTCCTCGCGTTTCTGCTCGCGAACGAGCTGGATGCCGACCTCGACAAGATCGCGCACGATCTGCTCGACGTCGCGCCCGACATAGCCGACCTCGGTAAACTTGGTCGCCTCGACCTTGAGGAAAGGCGCTCCCGCCAGCCGCGCCAGGCGGCGCGAAATCTCGGTCTTGCCGACGCCGGTCGGCCCGATCATGAGGATGTTCTTGGGCAATACCTCGTCGCGCATCTGGCCGGTGAGCTGTTGGCGCCGCCAGCGGTTGCGCAGTGCAATGGCGACCGCGCGCTTGGCGTCGTTCTGGCCGATGATGTAGCGGTCCAGTTCGGAGACGATCTCGCGGGGGGAAAAATTGGTCATTCGCCTTCTTTCAGCAGTTTGTCTTGAGCCGGGTGTCGCGGCCGGCAAAACTTTTCCTGATGCGTGCAGCCTCGGGGAGCGCGATCAAACGCTATCGGCATCCAGCGTTTCCACGATCACGTTGGCATTGGTGTAGACGCAGATTTCCGCGGCGATCTGCATGGCGCGGCGCGCAATCTCCTCCGCGCCCTTGTCCGAATCGGCAAGCGCCCGCGCCGCCGACAGTGCGTAATTGCCACCCGAGCCGATGGCCATGATGCCGCCTTCGGGCTCCAGCACGTCGCCGGTTCCCGTCAGCGCCAACGTCACCGACTTGTCGGCGACCAGCATCATCGCCTCCAGACGCCGCAGATAACGGTCCGTGCGCCAGTCCTTGGCCAGTTCCACACAGGCGCGCATCAATTGCTCGGGATATTGCTCGAGCTTGGTTTCCAGCCGCTCCAGCAGCGTGAAGGCGTCGGCGGTCGCGCCGGCAAATCCGGCGATGACATTGCCGCCCTTGCCGATGCGGCGCACCTTCTTCGCATTGCCCTTCATGATCGTTTGGCCGAGCGAAACCTGCCCGTCGCCGGCGATCACGACCTTTCCGTCCTTGCGCACCGTGACGATCGTCGTGCCGTGCATGATCAATTCGCTTGCCATTCCTGCTGCCATCCGGTTTCGATCCGAAAGCCCTCATGTATGCGCTTTGCGCGCCATTGCAATCTCGCTTCGCCGCCGCTCGCGCCGCCATTATGGCTTTTTCAACCATGCGGTGCTATCAGCGGCCCGACTTTTGCGCTCCGCAGGAACGGCCCAATGCCCATGCATAAGAACCGGACGGCCAGCATCGCCCGCAAGACGAACGAGACCGCCATCGAGGTGGAGATCGATCTCGACGGCACGGGCCGCTTCGAGATATCCACCGGCATCGGTTTCTTCGACCACATGCTGGAGCAGCTTTCGCGCCATTCGCTGATCGACATGACGGTGAGGGCGAAGGGCGACCTTCATATCGACGACCACCACACGGTGGAAGACACCGGTATCGCGCTTGGCCAGGCGGTTTTGCGCGCGCTGGGCGAACGCAAGGGCATCCGCCGCTATGCCTCGATCGACCTTGCCATGGACGAGACGCTGACAAGGGCCGCGCTTGACGTTTCCGGCAGGCCGTATCTCGTATGGAAAGTGGATTTTTCACGCCCCAAGGTCGGCAGCTTCGACACTGAGCTGTTCCGCGAATTCTTCCAGGCCTTTGCCCAGAACGCCGGGATCACGCTGCATGTGTGGAACCATTACGGCGAGAACAACCACCACATCGCCGAGACCTGCTTCAAGGCAGTGGCCCGCGCCCTGCGCACCGCGATCGAGACCGATCCGCGCCAGCCGCAGTCGGTGCCCTCGACCAAGGGAACGCTGACGGCCTGAGCCGCTTCTTGTGCAATGCGGCAGGCGCGTTTATGAGGGTTGCATGGCCGCCTACTCCGCATATCTGCCGCCAGATGGAAGTCTTGAGGACGCGCGCTTCGTCGCCGGCCGTTTCTCGCTGTTCGCCCTGCTCTTCGCGCCGCTCTACCTTTTGTGGCACCGGCTCTGGTACGACTTTGCCCTTTGGCTGCTGGCAACGATCGGCCTTGCCGTACTCGGGCAGACCGTGAGCGAACCGCTTTCGGCAGCCCTTTCCCTGCTGCCATCCTTCTTTCTTGCGATACACGGGTCCGAACTGGTCCGTGCCCGGCTTGAAAGGCTGGGCTGGCGCGAGGCGGCGACGGTTCAGGCTGGCAATGCCGCGGAGGCCGAGATCCGCTTTTTCCATGGATCAGGGCAGGCTGTTCCTGCCGTTCAGAAGCCGGCGCCCAGGTTGCCGATGACAGCCGCCGCGCCGCGTCCGGCAGAGCCATCCCTCGGTATCTTCCCGCAATGAAGGTCGCCATCATCGATTATGGCTCGGGCAATCTGCACTCGGCCCACAAGGCTTTCGAGCGGGCCGCGCGTGAGGCGGGGCTGGATGCGCAGGTTTTCGTGACTTCCTCCGCCGATGATGTTGCCGCCGCCGACCGTATCGTGCTGCCGGGCGTCGGCGCATTCGCCGATTGCAGGACCGGCCTCGACGCCGTTTCCGGAATGGTCGAGGCGCTGACCCGCGCGGTCATCGAAAAGGGCAGGCCGTTCCTCGGCATCTGCGTCGGCCAGCAATTGATGGCCTCGCGCGGGCTGGAAAAGACCGTGACAAACGGGCTTGGCTGGATCGAGGGCGATTGCGTCGAAATCACGCCGGACGATCCTTCCGTCAAGATCCCGCAGATCGGCTGGAACACGCTGGAAGTGATACGCCCGCATGCTTTGCTCGACGGCGTCCCGAGCGGTCCGGACGGCTGGCATGCCTATTTCGTCCACTCCTACCATGTCGTGCCGAAACGCGGCGAAGACCTCGTCGCCGTCACCGACTATGGCGGAAGGGTCACTGCGATCATCGGCCGCGACAACATGGCCGGCACCCAGTTCCACCCGGAAAAGAGCCAGAAGCTGGGCCTCCGGCTCCTTTCGAACTTCCTGAAGTGGAAGCCATGATCCTCTTCCCCGCGATCGACCTCAAGGACGGCAAATGCGTCCGCCTCAGGCTGGGCGAGATGGAATCGGCCACGATCTACAATGACGATCCGGCGGCGCAGGCTCGCGCTTTCGAGGGGCAGGGGTTTGAGTGGCTGCATGTCGTCGATCTCAACGGCGCCTTCGAGGGCCAGCCTGTGAACGGCGCGGCGGTGGAGGCGATCCTCGCCGCCACCGGCAATCCCGTGCAGCTTGGCGGCGGCATCCGCAACCTTGGCCAGATAGAGGCATGGCTCGGCAGGGGACTTGCCCGCGTCATCCTCGGCACGGTGGCGGTCCGCGACCCGGCGCTGGTGCGCGAGGCCTGCCGGCTTTTCCCCGGCAGGATCGCGGTTGGCATTGATGCCAAGGGCGGCAAGGTGGCGGTCGAGGGCTGGGCCGAAAAATCGGAACTTGGCGTCAAGGAACTCGCCGCACGCTTCGAGGATGCGGGCGTTGCCGCGATCATCTACACCGACATCGACCGCGACGGCGTGCTTGCCGGCATCAATTGGGATGCGACCCTCGACCTCGCGCGCTCGACATCCATTCCGGTCATCGCCTCGGGCGGCCTCGCTTCGATGGAAGATATCCGGCGCATGATCCTGCCCGACGCGCAAATCCTTGAAGGCGCGATTTCCGGCCGCGCGCTCTACGACGGGCGCATCGACCCGGCCGAGGCGCTTGCTTTGCTGAAGAAAGCAGCCTGATGCTGAAAGCCCGCGTTATCCCCCGCCTGGATGTGAAGGACTGCCCGCCTCGCCCGCAGCGGCTTTGCCGCGAGGACGGGCAAAACAGGAAAGGCGGTCGTCCTTCATGCTGAAAGCCCGCGTCATCCCTTGCCTGGATGTGAAGGACGGCCGCGTTGTCAAGGGCGTCTCGTTTGTCGATCTCGTCGATGCCGGCGATCCAGTCGAGGCAGCGAAGGCCTATGACGCCGCCGGGGCGGACGAGCTGACATTCCTCGACATCACCGCTTCCTCCGACGACCGGTCCATCCTCTTCGACGTGGTCAGCCAGACGGCGGAGCATTGCTTCATGCCGCTGACGGTTGGCGGCGGCGTGCGCACGATTGCCGACATCCGCGCGCTGCTGAAGGCGGGCGCCGACAAGGTCTCGATCAACACGGCGGCGGTGAAGCGTCCGCAGTTCGTGGCCGAGGCGGCAGACAAGTTCGGCAACCAGTGCATCGTCGTCGCCATCGACGCAAAGCGGGTTTCCGTGCCCAATGAGGCGCCGCAATGGGAGATCTTCACCCATGGCGGGCGCGAGCGCACCGGCATTGATGCGGTGGAATTCGCCACAAAGGTTGCAGCGCTCGGCGCGGGCGAAATCCTGCTGACCTCGATGGACCAGGACGGTCGCAAGACCGGCTACGACATTGCACTGACCCGCGCCGTTGCCGATGCGGTGCGGGTTCCGGTCATCGCCTCGGGCGGGGTCGGCACGCTCGACCACATGGTCGAAGGTATCCGCGACGGCCATGCCGCCGCGGTACTGGCGGCTTCGATCTTCCACTTCGGAACCCATACCATTGGCGAGGCAAAGCGGCATATGCAGTCCGCCGGAATTCCGGTAAGACTGGACTGACTCCGCCGCTTTTTTCGCGCCGCAGGAACCGCGCATGGCATTTTCGCTTTCAGATCTCGACACCATCGTCGCCGCCCGTGCGCTCGCCGGCGACGGCTCTTCCTACACGGCGAGCCTCATTGCGCGTGGAAGGGCGAAATGCGCCCAAAAATTCGGCGAGGAGGCCGTCGAGGCGGTCATCGCGGCGGCAAGCGGCGACGGCGCCGAATTGACGAAGGAAGCAGCCGACACGCTATATCACCTGCTGGTCCTGCTGCGAGCCTGCGATGTGCCGCTGGTCGCGGTCATGGACGAGTTGGAAAGCCGCACCGCGCGCTCCGGCCTTGAGGAAAAGGCGGCGCGCTCGCCGTCCGGCCGGTAGCCCTGCATGGAGGCCGCCGGGATGCACCGCCTGACCGAGCTTCGCGAGGAGGATTTCTGGGCGGTCGATCCCGCCAACGGCCGGCCTCGCATATCGCCCTATAGATATTTCAACGCCGCGGAATGGGCGAATTTCAGGGCCGACACGCCGCTGACCCTCATTGACGCCGATGTCGAGCGTCTGCGCTCCATCCACGATCCGATTTCGCTCGAGGAAGTGCGGCGCGTCTACCTGTCCATGTCACGGCTGCTTTCGGCGCATGTCGAGGCCAGCCAGGCGCTGTTTCGCCAGCGCGCCCGCTTTCTCAACCTCGATGGCGCAAAGACGCCCTTCATCATCGGCATTGCCGGTTCCGTCGCCGTGGGCAAGTCGACCACGGCCCGCATCCTGCAGGAACTGATGAAGCGCTGGCCTTCGAGCCCGAAGGTCGATCTCGTCACGACGGACGGCTTCCTGTGGCCCAACGAGGTGCTGCGCGAACGCAATTTGATGAACCGCAAGGGCTTTCCGGAAAGCTACGATGTCGGCTCGATCCTGCGTTTTCTCTCGGCCATCAAGGCCGGCGTGCGCCAGGTGCAGGCGCCCCTTTATTCGCACCTGACCTATGACGTGCTGCCGGGCGAATTTGCCACCATCGACCTGCCCGACATTTTGATATTCGAAGGCATCAACGTCCTGCAATCGCGCGAACTGCCGAAGGAAGGCAAGGCGATACCGGTTGTGTCAGATTTCTTCGACTTTTCGATCTATATCGACGCCGACGAGAAGCTGATCGAGAACTGGTATGTCTCCCGCTTTATGCGGTTGCGCCAGACCGCCTTCACCGATCCGCGCTCCTTCTTCCACCGCTATTCGCTGCTGACAAACGACGCCGCGACGGAAATTGCCCAGAACCTTTGGGACAATATCAACCTCCTCAATCTGCGCGAGAATATCCAGCCGACACGCCCGCGCGCCGACCTCATTTTGCGCAAGGGCGGCGACCACCTTGTCGAGATGGTCGCGCTGCGAAGGCTCTAGGAGCCGGTTCAACTCAGCCTTTGTTGACGCGTCGCAAGGTCAGGTTGATGCGGCCGCCCTTTTTCAGCAGGCTGGAAGTGTCCGGATAGATGCGGTCGACGCCGTGAAAGGAGAGCCGGCCCGGTCCGGCAAGAATAACGGCATCGCCGCTTTGCAGCTTGAAGGAAGTGGTGCGTCCGTCACGCGTTTGCTCTCCCACGCGGAAAAGGCAGGTATCGCCGAGCGAGATCGAGACCACCGGCGGCGCCAGATCCTGCTCGTCGCGGTCCTGGTGCAGGCCCATTTTCGCCTTTTCGTCATAGAAGTTGACGAGGCAAGCCTCTGCCGGGGCCGGCCATGAAGCCAGTTCGTCCCAGATTCGCACCAGGCTCTCCGGCATTGCCGGCCATGGCTTGCCGGTTACCGGATGGACGGCCTGGTAGCGGTAGCCGCGCTGCTTGTCCGTAACCCAGCCCAGCGAGCCGCAATTGGTCATGCGAACGCTCATCGGCTTGCCGGTGCGCGGCATTTGCGGGGTAAAGAGCGGCGCCGCTTCCACGACTGTGCGCACATCCGCGAGCAGCGCCTCTTGCGCAAGGCGGTCGAGATAACCGGGAATGAAATGCACGCCGTTCGGCAGAACCAGCATTGGTTAACGCATTCTTTGCAACAGGCAGGGCACAGTCGGCGAAACCTGCCGGTAATCATGGAATGGAAGCGTGCAAGCCCGGAACTTCAAGATAGCCCTGACAATTGTGCTTGTCGCGCTTGTCGCCGCGATCCCGGTGATTGGTGTCCGCCTGTTTGCCCTTGCAGGCGATTTCTTCGGACTTGGCATTGGTCGATATATCGCCGATTCAGACTTCGTCAATTACTGGTGGGGACCAAGGCTCGCCCTCGGAGGCGAGGTCGATGTCTTGTTCGACCCGGTCGCCTACGAGGCGCGGCTTGAAGCGTATTTCGGCCCTGACTACCCGCCGCACAACTGGTCCTATCCGCCGCATGCACTCATCATCCTGTGGCCATTGGGCCTGGTAGGATACAAGGCGGCCATGGCTGTTTTCCTGGCTGTGACGCTCGCCGCCTATGTCTTTGCTGCTTTGGCGTTCCGCAGTAAATTCACGCCGCAAGCGCCCGTGCTCATCATGCTTGCGGCGCTTCTGCCCTTCATCCTGATGAACCTTGCATCGACGCAGAACGGTTTTCTCACCGGCGCACTTATCCTCGGTTTTTTCGCCATGTGGGGCGAACGTCCGGCGCTGGCGGGACTTTTTCTTGCGCTCATGACGATCAAGCCGCAGCTCGGCATCCTCATCCCCGTGCTGCTCATCGCCGAGCGGCAATGGCAAACGATCGGCTGGGCGGTGTTTTTCACATTGTTGCTCATCATGCTGTCGGGTGCGGCTTTCGGCCTCGAGCCATGGCGCGCTTATTTCGAGGTCATCATGCCGTTCCAGGTCGAGGTCATGGCCACATGGCAAGGCATAATGCTGGTCATGATGCCGACCGTCATGTCGGGGTTGCGGCTCTTGGGCATGGAGGCGGGGGTGGCGCAAACCTTCCAGACGGCCTTCATCGTCGCCTGCCTGCCTGCCGTGCTGTGGCTGATCTGGCGGTTGCGGGGCCAGCAGGGTGACCCGGCGGTCACGGCATTCGTTCTCACCGCGGGGACGTTTCTGGTGACGCCCTATTCCTTCACCTATGACATGGGGGCGCTTGCGGCGGTTTCGGCGGCGCTGCTTGCCCGCGCGGCTGCGACCGGTGTGGATGGCTGGGCAGGCGCCGCCACCGTCATGGCGCTGATGCTGACCTGTCTGCTGCCGGTCCTGACCATGCTGCTCGGGCGGGTCAGCCTGCCGGTCGTCCCCCTGCTGATTGCGCTTTTCATCGCTGCCGTGGCATGCAAGGGGCTGCTGCGCCCGGCGGTTCGATCAACGGTCCCGGCTTGAATCGATCTTTGCCGTCCGGTGTCCTTGCAGGCCTTGAGCGGCGTCCTTATATAGCGCGCAGCACGGTCGTGACGCTCGCGGCAGTTCGATTTTCCAATAGGATCGGCCAGTCGGAATGCCTGTACCGGGTCCGGGCCGCTCGCTGAAAGGAGCATTTGCATGGCAAAAGTAATCGGCATCGACCTCGGCACCACCAATTCCTGCGTCGCGATCATGGACGGCAAGGAGCCCAAGGTGATCGAGAATTCCGAAGGCGCGCGCACGACGCCTTCCATGGTGGCCTTCACCGACGACGGCGAACGCCTTGTCGGCCAACCGGCCAAGCGCCAGGCGGTCACCAATCCGGAGAATACGCTTTTCGCGGTCAAGCGCCTGATCGGCCGCCGCTATGACGACAAGACCGTCGAGAAGGACAAGAAGCTCGTTCCCTACCAGATCGTGCGCGCCGACAATGGCGATGCATGGGTAAAGGTCGAGAACGAGAAATATTCGCCCTCGCAGATCTCCGCGATGATCCTTCAGAAGATGAAGGAAACCGCGGAAGCCTATCTCGGCGAGAAGGTCGAGAAGGCGGTCATCACCGTTCCGGCATATTTCAACGACGCCCAGCGCCAGGCCACCAAGGATGCAGGCAAGATCGCCGGCCTTGAAGTTCTGCGCATCATCAACGAGCCGACCGCGGCCGCGCTCGCCTATGGTCTCGACCGCAAGGAAGGCAAGACCATTGCCGTCTACGACCTTGGCGGCGGCACCTTCGACGTGTCGATCCTCGAACTCGGCGATGGCGTCTTCGAAGTGAAGTCGACCAGCGGCGACACCTTCCTCGGCGGTGAAGACTTCGACGCCAAGGTCGTCGAGTTCCTCGCGGCCGACTTCAAGAAGGCCGAAGGCATCGACCTCACCAAGGACAAGCTTGCCCTGCAGCGCCTGAAGGAAGCCGCCGAAAAGGCCAAGATCGAGCTGTCGTCCTCGGCCTCGACCGAAGTCAATCTGCCCTTCATCACGGCAGATGCGACGGGCCCGAAGCACCTCGTCAAGACCATCACCCGCACCGATCTCGAAAAGCTGGTGCTCGACCTCATC
>JBGSJA010000033.1:0-4900 GCA_041742235.1 Salaquimonas sp.
GCCACGAATTCGGGCGTCGCCTCCAGCTCGACGGAAAGGACGCCTTCGGCAAAGCCGAGATAGCGAACCTTCAGCGTGGCGTTTGCCGGGTGGTGCGAGGTGAAAAAACGCTCGACGGGGCTGATCTCATCCATGGCCGCAAAATAACTTACGTTTACGCAAACGTCAAAGAAGTTCAGTGCTCGAGCACTTCCTTGGTGGCGACGGTGGTGTCCGGCTTCAGCCGGTAGATCATCGGCACGCCGGTGCCAAGGTTGAGTTCGGTGATTTCCGCGCGCGACATCCGGTCGAGCACCATGACCAGCGAGCGCAGCGAATTGCCGTGCGCGGCCACCAGAACCCTTTCACCGCGCATCACGCGGGGCAGGATTTCCTGCATGTAGTAGGGCCAGACGCGTGCACCGGTGTCCTTCAGGCTTTCACCGCCCGGCGGCGGCACATCATAGGAGCGCCGCCAGACATGCACCTGCTCTTCCCCCCATTTCTCGCGGGCATCGTCCTTGTTGAGGCCCGCAAGGTCGCCGTAGTCGCGTTCGTTGAGCGCCTCGTCGCGGATCGTTTGAAGATCCGGCTGCCCTACCCCGTCGAGGATGATCGTGCAAGTGCGCTGCGCGCGCGACAGGGCCGAGGTGAAGGCAATGTCGAACTTCATGCCCCTTTCCGCCAGCAGTTCGCCGGCACGGTGCGCTTCGTGCACGCCGAGTTCGGTCAGGCCGGGGTCCTTCCAGCCGGTGAACAGGTTCAGAAGGTTCCATTCGCTCTGGCCATGACGGACCAGTACCAAGGTTCCGGACATTGCATGCTCCGATGGGTTGAAGGTCAGGCGAGGCCCAGGACATCGCGCATCGAGTACAGGCCGGGCTTGCGGCCCCAGCCCCAGAGCGCCGCCTTGACCGCGCCGCGCGCGAAAATCGAACGGTCCTGCGCGATGTGCGTGATCTCGATCCGCTCGCCGGGGCCTGCAAGCATCACGGTATGGTCGCCGACAACCGAGCCGCCGCGCAGCGAGGCAAAACCGATGGTCCCTTCCGGCCGCGGGCCGGTATGCCCGTCACGCGCCCTCACCGCCGAATTCGCCAGCCCCACGCCCCTTCCGGCTGCGGCGGCCTCGCCCAGCAGCAAGGCCGTGCCGGAGGGCGCATCGACCTTGTGGCGGTGGTGCATCTCGACGATCTCGATGTCGTATTCATTGCCGAGCATGCGCGCGGCCTGTTCGACGAGGAAGGCGGCGAGATTGACGCCAAGGCTGAAATTGCCGGACTTGACGATGATTGCATGCCGCGCGGCAGCCTTCACTTTTTCCTCGTCAGCCGCGCCCATGCCGGTAGTGCCGAGCACATGGACGATGCGCGCCTGCGCAGCGAGGCCGGCAAACTCGACGCTGGCCGCCGGAGCGGTAAAGTCGAGCACGCCCTCGGCCGCGGCAAAGACAGGCAGCGGATCGGATGTGATGATGACGCCGCTTTCGCCCGTGCCTGCCAGAAGGCCAGCATCCTGGCCGATTGCTTCGGCACCCTCGCGTTCGACGGCCCCGGCAAGCACCGCGCCGGGCTCGGCCTTGATCGCGCGGATCAGTTCCTGTCCCATGCGCCCGGCAGCACCTGTGACGACAAGGCGCATCTCATCCATGGCGAACTGCCTCGTCCTCGATCATGCCGTCGCCCGACGCCGCGCCGATGCGATGCAGCCGCGAATAGAGCCCGGTGCGCTTCTTGATGAGGGCGGCGTGATTGCCCTGTTCCACCACGCGGCCGCGATCGATGACGACGATGGTGTGCGCATCAATGATGGTCGACAGGCGGTGCGCGACCACGATGGTGGTGCGCCCCTGCATCAGCGTGTCGAGCGCGCGCTGCACGAGTTTTTCCGATTCATTGTCGAGCGCAGAAGTGGCCTCGTCGAGCAGCAGGATCGGCGCGTTGCGCAGGATGGCGCGGGCGATGGAGAGCCGTTGGCGCTGGCCGCCGGAGAAGTTGTTGCCCATCTCGGCGACTTCGGTGGCGTAACCTGCCGGCAGTTCCATGATGAAATCATGCGCCTGCGCCTGTCGCGCGGCTTCCTCTATCTCGGCCTGGGTCGCGCCGGGCCGGGCATAGCGGATGTTCTCGGCGATGCTGCCTTCGAACAGGATCGGCTGCTGCGAGACATAGGCTATGGATTGACGAAGGCTCGCGACCTTGAGGTCGGCGATGTTCTGCCCGTCGACGAGAATGCGTCCGGTTTCGATGTCGTAGAAGCGCTGGATGAGGTTGATGATCGTCGACTTCCCGCCGCCCGAGGGGCCTACCAGCGCGGTGGTCTTGCCAGGCAATGCCCTGAACGAGACGCCGTCAAGCACCCGTTCGCCATTGCCGTAGGAGAAGCAGACGTCCTCGAACAGGACTTCTGCCTCGGCGGGATGGTAGTCGACGGCATCGGGCTTGTCGGCCTGCCTTGCCGGGGTATCCAGCAATTCGTAGAGCATGCGGGCGTGGACAAGCGACTTTTCGAACTGGACGCGGAAGGCCGCAAGCCTGCGCGCCGGCTCATAGGCCAGCATCGCGGCGGCCAGGAATGAAAGCAGCGCGCCCTGGTCCGCGCCGTGGGCGATCACCCGCCATCCCCCGAAGGCAACCGCGCCCGCGATCGCGATGCCGCCGAGCGTCTCGGTCAGCGGCCGGGTGCGCGCGTTGACCAGGGCGATGCGGTTCGACTGCTTTTCCGCTGCATCCACGATGGTGCCGACCTTGTCGCGCATCTGGTCTTCCATGGTGAAGGACTTGAGGATGGCGATGCCTTGCGCACTTTCGACCATGGCGCCCGCAACGCGCGCATTGAGGCTCACATCCTTGCGCGAAAGCTTCTTCATCTGCTTGACGTAACGCGACAGCACATAGCCGGCGATCGGCAGCACCAGCATCGAGCCCAGCGTCATCATCGGATCCTGTATGATCATCACCAGGATCAGCCCGGCCATCGTGAGGAAATCGCGGATCACCACGGTGATCACGAGATTCATCATGTTCTTGATGCCGTTGATGTTTTGGCCGACCTTGCTGACAAGCGCGGCGGAGCGCTGGTCACTGTAGAAACTCACGCCCAGATGCAGCATGTGATCGTAGACGCGCTTCTGGTAGCGCGCGATCATGCTGTTGCCGATGCGGTTGAGCAGCACGTCCTGGCCAAAGCCGGCAAGACCCTTGACCGCAAATATGACGAAGATCATGAGCGCTATGGTGCCGGCAGCGGCGATGTTGCGCTTTTCAAAAACTTCGTTGACCACGTCCTTGATAATGTAGGCGCTGTAGCCTGTCGTGGCGGCGACCAGCAACATACAAAGGATGGCAAGAAAATACTCCTTGCGGTAACGGCCGATGTTTTCCCGGACGATGCGACGCAGGACGTCCATCGACTGCACATCGGATGCAACTTTCTTCAGGCTTTCAAGGGACAAGCGCTTTTCCTGTGCATGACCGGGCGAACAAGGCGTACGCTCCGGATTTGAGCATGGCTGCCGGCGCGGCCGGAACAAATTTGCGGCTCTAATACCAGTGCCGGAGCCGGTTTGCAAAGGCCGTGGCTGACCGGCGGAAACAGTCAGGCAAAGCGCCGGGCAGCCCCTTCAAGACTGTAGCTTGCAGGCTGGCGCACCCAGGCAGCCAGGCCCTCCAGCGCAGCCGTCGGATGTGTCATCACCATTACCGGAATCGACCGCATGATGGCCTGGTGCGGCGCCTTGTCCTCGAAATCGGCGCGAAAACGCGCCACGTCGAGCAGCGGCATCAATTTTTGCGCAATGCCGCCCGCCAGATACACGCCGCCACGCGAAAGTGTCAGCAGCGCCATGTCGCCGGCAACGCGCGCAAGCAGCGTGAAGAACAGCGCCACCGCCTCTACGGCCTGCGGGTTGCGCCGGTCCGCCGCCATTTCGGAAATCCCCGCCGCACCGGGATTGCCGCACCCGACCCCGTCGGTTGCGCAAATCGCCTGGAACAGGTTTTCCATGCCGCGGCCGGAAAGCGCCTCCTCCGCGCTCATGCGCCCCTGCTGCTTGGCAAGATGAGGCCAGATCGCGAATTCGCGCTGCGTCCGCGGACCAAGATCGATATGGCCGCCCTCGCCCGAGATCACGGTCCATTTGCCGCCGACATTGACGAGCTGGGCGATGCCGAGGCCGGTACCCGCCCCCAGCACCGCCTTGGGATGCGTGCCGAGAATTTCGCCGCCGCCGATCCGCGAAAGATCGCCGGGCCCAAGCGCCAGCGCGGCAAGGCCCTGCGCCGCGAAATCGTTCATCAGCACCACCTCGGAAAGGCCGTAGCCGGCGATCAATTGCGCGGGATCGATCATCCAGTCGGCATTGGTCAGCCGGAACCGCTCGCCGACCAGCGGCGTGGCGATTGCCATCAGGGTTGTCGCCGGACGCATGGCCGTTCTGGACAGCACCGCGTCGATGGCGTCCGTGAGCCGGGGATGGCCGGAAAGTTTCAGCGGCTCGAAACTTTCAGCCGTGCTTTGCGCGTCCGGGACAATCGCGAAGCGGGCATTGGTGCCGCCGATGTCGCCGATAAGGACCGGAAAACTGAAATTCACGCTACTTCCCCGAGTTTCAAGATTTCAGTGTGCGGCCTGCTTGGCGCCGCGTTCCCGAACCGCTTTTTCGACCTCCAGCAGGCCGGAGCCGAACAGAATGGATGCCGTTGCCGCGTTCAGCGCCATCGGGATGTCGTAGAGTGCGGCAAGGCGCATCAACGCCTTCACGTCAACATCGTGCGGCATCGGAGTGAGGGGGTCGATGAAGAAAACCAGAGCGAAAATGCGCCCCTCGGCGATGCGCGCACCGATCTGCTGGTCGCCTCCCAGCGGGCCGCTGCGCACCCGCTCGACGTCGAGCGCGGGACAGGCCCCGGCAATGCGCGTG
>JBGSJA010000034.1:0-11572 GCA_041742235.1 Salaquimonas sp.
CGGCAGGCTTGCCGAGAACATCCTTTATTTTGCCCGCACGCTGCGGGGGGCGGGAATGCGCGTCGGCCCGGCGGCGGTGGTCGATGCGGTGAAGGCTGTCGAGGCTGCGGGTATTTCAAGCCGCGACGATTTCTACTGGACGCTGCACTGCGTTTTCGTAACCCGCCACGAGGATCATCCGGTTTTCGACGAGGCGTTCAAGCTCTACTGGCGTTCGCGCGAACTCGTCGAAAAGATGCTGCAGATGTTCTCGCCGATGGCCCGCCAGGCACCGCGGGAGGAAAAACAGCGCGCCGCCGAGTCGCGCGTTTCGCAGTCGATGTTCTCGGGCAGGGACGCCCGCCAGCAGCCGCAAAAGGAAGAAATCGAGGTCGATGCGCAGTTCTCCGCATCCGAGCGGGAGATCCTGCGCCGCAAGGACTTCGCGCAGATGACAGCAGCCGAGCTTGCCGTGGCGCGCAAGGCGCTGGCCGAGATGGTGCTGCCGAACGATGAAATGACGATCAGGCGCTTCGAGCCGGTGAACCGGCCCAAGGCGATCGACCTGCGCCGGACGCTGGCTTCCAGCCTTCGCACCGGAGGTGATCTGATCCTGCCCGAATTCCGCCGCCACCGCACGGCGCATCCGCCGCTGGTCATCCTCGCCGACATTTCCGGTTCGATGAGCAATTACTCGCGGCTGTTCCTGCATTTCACCCATGCACTGATGGAGCGGCGGCGGCGCGTCCATGCTTTCGTGTTCGGTACGCGGCTCACCAATGTGACCCGGATGTTGCGGGCCAAGGACCCGGATGTCGCGCTGGCGCATTGTTCCGATGCCGTGCAGGACTGGTCCGGCGGAACGCGGATCGGCACGGCGCTGCACGAATTCAACCGGCTGTGGTCCCGGCGCGTGCTTGCCGGCGGGGCGAACGTGCTGCTGATCACCGATGGCCTTGAGCGGGACGGGGATGATATCCTCTCGGTCGAGATGGACAGGCTTCACCGCTCCTGCCGCAGGCTTGTCTGGCTCAATCCGCTGCTGCGTTTCGACGGATTCGAGGCGCGGGCGCGGGGGATCAGGGCGATGCTGCCGCATGTCGATGAATTCCGGCCGGTCCATTCGCTTGAGGCGATTGCCGACCTGACGCGCTCGCTGTCGGGCGAAATGGACCGGACCACCGATCCAAGGAACTGGCTGAAGGCCATGGCTGCCTGAGGCCGGCAAGGAGGTTCAGATGAACACAACACGCGACGAACTCGAAATCGCCGAGGACTGGATCAAGGCCGGGCGGGAAGTGGCTATCGCCACCGTCGTTGAAACCTGGGGATCGGCGCCGCGCCCCGTCGGCTCGCATCTCGTAATCGACGAGGAAGGCAATTTCGAAGGCTCGGTCTCGGGAGGCTGCGTGGAAGGCGATGTGATTTCCGCCGCAGCCGACGTGATCAATACGGGCGAACCCAAGATGCTGGAATTCGGAGTGGCCGACGAAACCGCATGGCGCGCCGGCCTCTCTTGCGGCGGGCGCATCCGCGTCTATGTCGAGCGGGTGGGCTGATGGACCCGCTTCACCTCAAGACGCTCAATGCCGAGAAGCACGCGCGGCGCGCGGCATTGCTGCTGACCAATCTTGCCGAGGGGCGCGACCGGGTCATCAAGGAGACCGACCGGGTCGAAGGCGAACTGGGCGAAGCGGTCGCAAAGGCGTTCCGGACCGGCAAGTCCGGCACGGTCGCAATCGATGGTGTAGATTATTTCCTCAATGTGCATGTGCCGCCGGCGCGCATCGTCGCCATCGGGGCTGTCCATATCAGCCAGGCGCTTGCCCCGATTGCCCGCATTGCCGGCTACGACATCGAGGTGATCGATCCGCGCACAGCATTCGCGACGCCGGAACGCTTCGCGGGCGTGCAGCTTACCGCCGAATGGCCGGAAACGGCGCTGAAAGACCGGCCTTTCGATGCCTATACCGCCGTGGCGGCATTGACGCATGATCCCAAGATCGACGACTGGCCGCTTGCCGAGGCGCTGCGGCGCAACTGCTTCTATGTCGGTGCGCTGGGCAGCCGAAAGACCCATGCCCGCCGCGTGGAGAGGCTTCAGGCCGCCGGTCTGCCGGATACGCTGATCGAGCGCATCCACGCGCCGATCGGGCTCGACATCGCCGCATCCTCGCCGCAGGAAATCGCGGTCGCGGTGATGGCGCAGATCATTTCCGCCCTGCGCAAGCGTGGCCAGGTGGCTGCCAACGCCGCCGAGGTCGAGCGGATCCTCGACGCATGAAATTCGGTCCGGTTCCGGCGGAAGAGGGCGAAGGCGCGATTCTGGCGCATGCCTTGAAACTTCCATCCGGGCGCAGGATTGCCAAGGGCAGCCGGCTTGCTGCTGCCGACATTGCCGATATCGTTGCTGCCGGCATCGGCGAAATCATCGTGGCGCGGCCCGGTCCCGGCGATGTGGACGAGGACGAAGCAGCGCAGCAGATCGCAGGCGCCATGCTGGCGCCGGGCATCCGGCTTGCGCCAGCCGCCACCGGGCGCGTCAATCTGCACGCCACCGTCAACGGGCTATTCATCGCAGACAGGGCAAGGGTCGATGCAATAAACGCCTGCGATCCGGGCATTACCCTTGCAACGCTCTCCGACCGGACCGAGGTCGAGGCCGGACGCATGGTTGCGACGGTGAAGATCATTCCCTACGCCTTGCCGGGCGCGGCGGTCGAAATGGCCGCGGACATCGCCGGCGGCGCGATCGGGTTGGACGCCTACTCCCCCAGGCGCATTGGCGTGATCGCCACAATGCTGCCGTCGCTCAAGACAAGCGTCATGGAAAAGACGATCAGGGTTCTCGAGGACCGGCTGGCGCCCTCCGGATCCCGTATCATACGCGAAATCCGCACGGGCCACGATGAAGCCTCGGTAGCCGGAGCCATCGGCGAATTACTGCCGCAAAGCGATATCGTGCTGATTTTTGGTGCATCGGCGATCTGCGATATCGACGACGTGATACCGACCGCGATCCGCGCCAATGGCGGGCGCATCGAGCATTTCGGCATGCCGGTCGATCCGGGCAATCTGATGCTTTTGGGCGAAGCGGGCGGAAAGCCGGTAATCGGTGCGCCCGGCTGTGCCCGCAGCCCCGCCGAGAACGGCTTCGACTGGATATTGCAACGGCTGATCGCAGGCCGGAAGGTCACCGCAAGTGAAGTCACCGGGCTTGGCGTCGGCGGTCTGCTCATGGAGATCGGCACGCGCCCGCAGCCGCGCGAGAAAAGCGCGACCGAGCCTGTTGTGTCGGCGGTAATCCTCGCCGCCGGCCGCTCCACCCGCATGGGCGCACACAACAAGCTGCTGGCCCGTCTCGACGGCAAGGCGATGGTCCGCCACGTGGTGGAAGCGGCGGCCGCCAGCCGCGCCAGCGAGACGATCATTGTCACCGGCCACGAGGCCGAACTGGTGGAAGCGGCGCTTGCAAGCCTGCCGGTCAGGATCGTGCGCAACCCAGACTTCGCGGAAGGAATGGCGACGTCGCTGGCTGCGGGCATCGAGGCGGTTTCGCCGGGAAGCCGCGCGGCGATCGTGCTGCTGGGAGACATGCCGCTGGTTACGGCCGCAATGATCGACCGGATGATCGAGGCTCACGCCGCTGCCCCAGCCGCCATCGTCATGGCAAGCCATAATGGCGAGCGCGGCAATCCCGTGCTGTGGCCGAAGGGCGATTTCCCGGCGCTAAAGACGATCAGCGGCGACAAGGGCGCGCGTGAGCGTATCGCCGAGGAAGGCAGGCGGGTGATCGCCGTGGAATTGGGGGAGGCGGCAGGTTTCGATCTCGACACGCCGCAGGCGCTTGCCGATGCCGGGGGAATGCTCCCCGGCTAGGCCTTTTTGCGGGCTTCGCCCCGGCACCGGTCCGAGCAGTATTTCACCTCGGCCCATACCTTTTCCCATTTCTTGCGCCAGGCAAAAGGGCGGCCGCAATGCGCGCAGGTCTTGGTCGGCAGGTCGGCCTTGTTGCGCATCTTCGCCATCAGATCAGTTGCAATCCCTTTAGGCTGGCATGGCCGTCGCGACCGATGATGATGTGGTCGTGAACGGTGATGCCCAGCGGCGCGGCGATTTCCATGATGGTCTTTGTCATCTCGATATCGGCACGGGAGGGCGAGGGATCGCCGGAAGGATGATTGTGGACGAGCAGCACCGCGGTCGACGAAAGCTCGAGTGCGCGTTTGACCACTTCACGCGGGTAGACGGGCGTGTGGTCGACCGTGCCGACCGATTGCACCTCGTCGCGGATCAACTGGTTGCGCTTGTCGAGGAACAGGATGCGGAACTGTTCGCGGTCCTCGAACGCCATGGCCGTGCGGCAATATTCGAGCACCTGCCGCCACGAAGAGAGGAGCGGGCGCTCGCGCGCCTTGCCGCTATTCATCGCCAGCGCGGCCGCGTGGATGAGCTTGATGTCGGCGACGGAGATTTCCGAAAGGCCCTTCACCTTTTCAAGGCGCAAGGTCGGCGCGGCGATGACCTCGGCAAAGGAGCCGAACTCGGCGATCAGCGCCTTTGCCAGCGGTTTTACGTCGCGCCTGGGAATCGAGCGGAAAAGCACGAGTTCGAGCAGTTCGTATTCGGCAAGTGCATCCGGCCCCTTGAGGCGGAACCTTTCGCGCAGCCGGTCGCGATGGCCGACATAATGCGGCTCGGATACATGCCCTGCGGAATCCGACAAGCCGGGCACGGCGCCTTCGCCCGGACGCGCCTTCTTTTCTACCAAGGAATCGCCCCCCAGCGAGATCAGCCGTATGGTGGAAAGGTATAACCTGCGGGCGAAAGCGTAAATATCTCGCAACCGTTTTCTGTCACGCCGACGGTATGCTCGAACTGCGCCGAAAGAGAGCGGTCGCGGGTGACTGCGGTCCATCCGTCGGCGAGGATCTTCACGCCGGCCCGGCCGAGATTGATCATCGGCTCGACTGTGAAGATCATGCCCGGCCTCATCTCCACACCCTCGCCGCGCCGTCCGTAATGCAGGATGTTTGGCGCATCGTGAAACAGCAGGCCGACGCCATGGCCGCAGAAATCGCGCACCACCGAGCAGCGCTCGCCCTCGGCATATTCCTGGATCGCCGCGCCGATATCGCCGGTATGATTGCCGGGCTTCACCTGTGCAATGCCGCGCATCATGGCCTCGTAAGTGACTTCCACGAGGCGCTCGGCAGCGCGCTTGACGTGCCCGGCAAAATACATTCGGCTGGAATCGCCATGCCAGCCATCGACGATCAGCGTGACGTCGATGTTGACGATGTCGCCCTCGCGCAGCGGCTTTTCGTTGGGAATGCCATGGCAAACGACGTGATTGATCGAGATGCAGCTCGACTTGGTGTAGCCACGATAGTTGAGCGTTGCCGGCAAGGCGCCATGGCGGCGCGCGAAATCGAAGATGAAACTGTCGATTGCCTGTGTGGTCACGCCCGGTGCGACAAGCGCCGATACCTCGTCAAGGCACTGCGCCGTGAGTCCGCAGGCCTTGCGCATTCCGGCAAAGCCGTCTTCGCCGTACAGCTTTATGGTGCCGGTGTTCTTGAGTGGCGCCAGATCGGCATGGATGTAGTTCTGCATCGGTCGATTCCGTTCGTGGGGCGCACCTGCCATCGATAAAGCGCGTGAACATCCTATATGGGCGAGGCCGGGCGCGAAATCACCCATTGACACCAAATCGTTGAGGCTTCAAGCGCCTGTAGGCGCAGGGCAGCTTGGCAAAAGAAGGCATGGGCATGTGGAGCATCGGCTTCGGACTTGAGAAAATCGGCCTTGCCGCAATGCGCCGGCCAGTACTTCACACGCTATTGCTGCTGCTGGTTTCGATCGCTGCCGCTTCGCAGATCTCGAAGGTCAGGTTCGACGGTGACGTAACGGCGGTCCTCCCGGAAAACAGCGAGGCCTACAGGAACTATTTCGACAATCGGGAGCGTTTTCGCGATTTCTCGCGCGACATCACGATACTGGTCGAATCGCCCCGGCTGATGACCGCCTCCGGTCTCGAGGATCTGCGCTTCCTGCAACTCGAAATGGCTGTGACCGAAAACGTCGCGAACGCCACAACGCTGTTTTCCATTCCGCTGCCGGACCGGGAAACCGGCGAACTGGGCCAGTTCTTCCCCGAGGAAATCCAAAGCGATGAGGAAGCGGCCGGCCTTGTCCGCCGCCTGCTCGAGACCTACCCGCAGGCGGGGCAATTGATTGCGCCGGACAGCAATGCGGCGCTGATCATCGTCACCCTGCCTGACAATTTGCCGAAATTCGAGGGTTACTCGAGCTACATCGCAATCAAGGAAGCTGCGCTTGCCGCCGCGCCGCAAGATTTCACGCTGCGGTTCACCGGGCTTACACCGATAGGGGCCACAATTGTTTCCGGGCTTCTGACCGACCAGTTGCGCCTGACGGTGATCGGCATTCTGCTGGGGGCGGCGATTGCGCTGGTGGTCTTTCGCAGCTTTGCCGCGGCGCTGATCTGCGCGGTCGCGCCAGGTTTGACGGCTTTGTGGATGATCGGCCTTTTTGGCTGGCTCGGCATTCCGATCAACTACTTGACAACGGTCTTGCCGACGCTGGCGTTGATCGTCTCCTATGCGGACGGCATCATGCTCTATTTTCGCTGGCAGCAGGAAAACGCCGCCGGTCCCGATGCAGACGCCAACATGGTTCGGACCCTCGTTTCGGTTGGCCCGGCATCTTCGCTGACATCCATCACCACGCTGCTGGCCTTTCTTTCGTTCCTGTTCGGGCCGGGGAGGGCGCTGCACGAGTTCGCGCTGCTGGGCGCGGTGGCGATTGCCCTTGCCTATCTGGCCGTGATCATCGGCCTGCCGGTTGCCGGTCACTGGGCATCGCGGAGCGGGCTGGTGAAGGCGGGCAAGGTTCCCGAGCCCCGGTTCGGGGAACTCGGGCAGCGAGCTTCCGCGTTCGTGTCCCCGCGACCGTTCGCCATCTCTGCCGCGGCGATCGCGGCGGTGCTCGTCTTGATGTTGGTTCACTTCAACGTCCGGCCCGAATACAAGATCACCGATTTCCTGCCGGCACAAAGCGAGGTGCGGCAGGCGGAAGCCGTCACCAACGAGATTTTCGGCGGGCGTTCGCTACTGCTTTTCTCGGTTCCCAAGGCTGAGCCCGGGCCGCTGCTTTCAGCCGCAAACCGCCAAAGGCTGGCGGAGGTTGAAGCAGTGCTGGCTGGCGTGTTCGATCCGGCCCGGATCACCTCCGCCAGCCGGCTGGCAGAGGGCATGTCCAACGAGGCGGCGCTGCAACGCCTTGCCGAACAGATGGAGGCTTCGGGCAGCGAAGCGCGTACCGGCAGCGTTTCGCGCGATGGCGGCTCGATGATGATTACCGTTCGCGTCCCCTCGGATCAGTCGATTGTCGACACGCTGAAGCAGATCAAAGCGGTCGAAGCGGGCTTGAAGCCGCTTTCCTATGGCGAATCGGTCGTGATCACCGGCTTCGACGTGCTGATGGCGCAGGAATTCACGGGCCTGATCGAGCAATTGCGGCTGAGCTTGATCGTGGCGATCTTCCTTGGCGTCTTCATCGTGGCGGTCGCCGCCCGTTCGCCGCTGCTGGCCGTCGCGGCGCTGACGCCCAACCTGCTGCCCATTCTCGTGGTGGAACTGGCCGTTTGGCTGCGGGGCGGGGGAATCAACATTTCCGAAGTGATCGCGCTGACCATTGCCTTTGGCATTGCCATCGACAATGCCGTACACCTCATCAACATGTTCACGCAGGCGCGAGGCAGGGGCCTGTCCGTCGAGGACGCGACGCGCGCGGCCATGCGCGAAGCAGGCCCGGCGCTTGGCGCCAGCACCGTCATCATTTGCGTTTCGAGCCTTGTGACGCAGATCAGCGTGCTGCCGATGGTTCCGGCGGTCGGCGCCATGATCATCGCCACGCTGATTGTCGCATTGATTTCCAATCTCGCCATACTTCCGGCAAACATCCTTGCGCTCAAGCGTTACTTCCCCGAAAACGCGGGCGATCCCGAGCCGGCGATGGACAAGATCGAGGAGAAACAGCTTTGAAAGTCATTGAAAACAAGATCGCATCCCTTGCCATGGGCCTCGCCATTTTCGCGTCGCTGCCGGGCATCGCGCAGGCTGACGCGGCGGGCGACTTCTTGAAAGGCCTTGAAGGCTCGTGGCGCGGGCGTGGTTCGGCTGTCATTCCGGGCCGGGAAAAATCCGAGCGGATAACCTGCCAGGTGACCAACAACTACGAGGGGCAAGCGCTGGTCGTCAGCGGCGAATGCGCCTCCACGCAAGGCAAGACCTCCGTTTCCGGCAGGCTGAACCATGCAGGGGAGAAGGTCACAGGCTCCTTCATCAACGCGTTCAGGGGCGCGTCGATGACAAAGTCCTCCGGCGCAGTCAGTGGCGGCAGGTTGACTGTCTCGTCGAACTTCGTCGAGAATGCCACCGGCCAGCTTGCGCGCACACAGCAGGTCATCCGCAAGGCGGGCTCAGGCTTCAAGGCGGATTTCTTTGTCTTCGACAATGCATCCGGCGCGTTCGAACCGGCAGGCAGCATAACTTTCTCGCAAAAGTGAGGTCAGGTATGAGCGGGCATGTGGATCCGGACAAGGAACGCTACGCAATCTTCAAGGAGCTTCCGAGGACCGGAAAGATCCACATGCTCAATCTCGTGCGGCTGCGTGAAACCGCCGTCTACGAGGACGGCACGATGGTGACCGGCCACGAGGCCTATGCCGCCTATGGGCGCGAGAGCGGGCCGGTATTCAAAAGACTGGGCGGCCGGATCGTCTGGTCAGGCAAGTTCGACCTGACGCTGATCGGCCCGGACAGCGAGTACTGGGACATCTGCTTCATCGCCGAATACCCCAATGCCGACGCCTTCATCGCGATGCTGCGAGACGAAGATTACCGCAGGGCGGTCAAGCATCGTCAGGCGGCGGTGTTCGATTCACGCCTGATCCGAACGGAGCCGGTCGAAGGCAAGGGCGTGTTCGGCTAAAGAACCTTTACCCATCGCTCCTGTGGTTCGCGCTCGCTGTGGAGGCGGTTGACGGGTGCATCCCTGTCGGGGTGGCCAATGGCGACGCCGCAAAACAACATCAGTTCGTCGTCCATGCCGCAAAAATCGTTCACGGTTTCGGGCCATTGCGACCAGCATTCCTGCGCGCAGGTGCCAAGGCCTGCTTCCGGCGCGAGCAACATGAAGGTCTGCAGGAACATGCCGAGATCCGACCATTGCGGCGGTCCCATGATGCGGTCGACAAAACAGAAGATCGCCGCAGGCGCGCCGAAGAAGCGGAAATTGTTGGCGAACCATTGCAAGCGGGCAGGGCGGTCTTCCCGCTCTATGCCGAGCAATGCGTACATCTGTTCACCGACGGCGAAGCGGGTGGAGCGGTACGGTTCCTTCAGGTTCGGTGGATAGACGGCATATTGCGGGCGGTCGCCGCCCGGACGCGGCTTTCCGGCCAGACGTTCCTCCATGACGGCCTTGAAACGTCCCATGGATTCGCCGTTCAGCACGGCGACCCGCCAGGGCTGAAGGTTGCCGCCCGAGGGTGCACGCGCGGCCTTTTCCAGCAATTGCAGGATGAGGGATGTTTCGACCGGTTCCAGGGTAAAGGCCCGGATCGACTTCCTTTCCGCCACTGCTTCCGTAACGTTCATTGCGGCCTCCGCTTTGCCGCACCTTAACGCGTTGCGGTTGATTCTGAAGCGTCAATCACGAATTCGCGCCCGCCGGGGCCTTGCTTAAAACTTCGCCCCGGATAAGGGTCTGCGGTCGGCCGGCTGGCCGGACAAAATGCAACGGCGACACAGAAAAGGCCGACCGATGACCACACATCCCCCGCTCTACACTGCCAGCGTACCAGTCCTGTCCTCCATGCTGGCCAATCTTTCGGCGTGCCTGGCGATCGGAGAGGCCAATGCGAAGGAGCGCAACATCGACCCTCAGGTGTTCCTGACCGCGCGCCTTGCGCCCGACATGTTCACGCTGACGCGGCAGGTGCAGATCGCAACCGACCAGGCAAAGGGCATGGCGCACCGGCTCGCCGGCCGCGAAGTTCCGTCGATGGCTGACGAGGAAACCAGCTTCGCCGAGCTGCATGAGCGGATCGAAAAGGTGCGGGCAATGTTGGCGGAAGCGCGTCCGGAGGAATTCGCAGGCGCGGAAACCAGAACGGTGGCGGTGCGCACCCGCGCCGGCGAGATCTCGTTCACCGGCAACGACTACCTTTTCCGCTACGGGCTGCCGAACTTCTATTTCCACATGACGACGGCCTACAACATCCTGCGTCACAACGGCGTGCCGCTGGGCAAGCCGGATTTCCTCGGCACCCGCTGATTTAAGTCTGGTGAACAAAAAACCCCGGCGCACCGCGCCGGGGTTTTCTTTTGGCAGACACTGATAGTGGAAATCAGCCCGAGTAGTACATGTCGAATTCGACCGGATGCGGGGTCATTTCGAAGCGCATCACCTCGGTCATCTTCAATTCGATATAGGCATCGATCTGGTCCTTGTCGAAAACGCCGCCTTCGAGAAGGAACTTGTGGTCGGCCGCCAGGCTGCTCAGCGCTTCGCGCAGCGAGCCGCAGACTGTCGGGATCTTCTTCAGCTCCTTCGGCGGCAGGTCGTACAGGTCCTTGTCCATGGCTGCGCCCGGATGGATCTTGTTCTTGATGCCGTCGATGCCGGCCATCAGCATGGCGGCAAAGCCGAGATAGGGGTTCGCCAGCGGATCGGGGAAGCGGACTTCCACGCGCTTCGACTTCGGCGAGGAGCCGAAGGGAATGCGGCAGGAAGCAGAGCGGTTGCGTGCCGAATAGGCGAGCAGGACCGGTGCTTCATAGCCCGGGACAAGGCGCTTGTAGGAGTTGGTCGACGGGTTGGTGAAGGCGTTTATTGCCTTGGCATGCTTGATGACGCCGCCGATGTAGTAGAGGCAGGACTCAGACAGGCCCGCATACTCGTTGCCGGCGAAGGTCGGCTTGCCGTCCTTCCAGATCGACTGGTGCACGTGCATGCCCGAGCCGTTGTCGCCGAAGATCGGCTTCGGCATGAAGGTCGCGGTCTTGCCATAGGCATGGGCGACCTGGTGCACGGCGTATTTGTAGATCTGCATCTTGTCGGCGTTGCGCACCATGGTGTCGAACATGATGCCGAGTTCGTGCTGCGCGGCCGCCACTTCGTGGTGGTGCTTTTCGACCTTCACGCCCATCTCAGTCAGAACCGAGAGAATTTCCGAACGGTAATCCTGGCCGGCATCGACCGGGGGAACCGGGAAGTAGCCGCCCTTGACGCGCGGGCGGTGGCCCATGTTGCCGCCTTCGAACTCGGTGTCGTTGTTGGACGGCAGTTCGTTGGAATCGAGGCGGAAGCTCGTGTTGTAGGGGTCGGACGAGAAGCGCACGTCGTCGAAGACGAAGAATTCGGCTTCAGGACCAACGAAGATGGTGTCGCCGATGCCCGATGCCTTGAGATAGGCTTCCGCCTTCTTGGCGGTGCCGCGCGGGTCGCGGTTGTAGGGCTCGCCCGATACCGGATCCAGGACGTCGCAGAAAATGGCAATGGT
>JBGSJA010000035.1:0-2137 GCA_041742235.1 Salaquimonas sp.
GACACGCGGTCATAGGGAAGGCAATCCCACCCCGGCAGGGTGATTGCCTCAAGCCCCGGCGCGTGAAAGGCCAGCGCCGATTCCAGCACCGAGAGCTCCTGCCCATCGCTTGCCGCGTAGACGAGACCCTTGCGGCCGGCATTCCAGGCGCCGAAGGCGAGCCTGGCAATGATTTCGCCCTTGAAGCCGTCCGGCACGCCGGCAAGCGTGACGGCTAGGTCGCCATCGGCTAGGTCTGGAAAGGCTGGCAATTCGAACTTCATGGCGATGAGGAAACGCTCGCGGCCTGATGCGCGGCTATGGCGTCGAACAAGGGTGTGCGCAGATGCGCGGGCGCGGGAATCTCCCCGGTGAACCAGGTCAGAAGATCGCGGTCCGATTCCTCCATCAGCGCCTCGAGCGTGTCCAGCCCGGCATCGTCCAGCGTCGCGAGATGCGTAGCGGCAAAACCGCCAAGGATGATGTCCATTTCCTTGATGCCGCGATGGCAGGCCCGGTAAAGCAATTGCTTGCGCCGCGCGTCGAGTTGCGCCGTTTCAAAATGTTGCATGCCGGATGTTCCGCCTTCGTTTCGTCCTGCGGTCAGGTGGCTGTCTATAGTGCGCCACAAGCGGAAGGGAAAGACCTTGCGGCCGCGCCGCCATGCAACATGGCATTTGCGTTCCGCTTTGGCTAAACCTTGACCATGCGCCCGGATATCCTCAACCCGCTCTTTGCTCCCGTCTCGGCCCTCGAGGGCGTGGGGCCAAAGCTTGAAAAGACGTTGACGCGCCTGTTGCGCGGATCGGAACATGGCGAACCGGCGCGCGTTGCCAACCTCCTCTTCCATCTGCCGCATACGGTCATCGACCGGCGCAACCAGCCAGGCATCGCGCTCGCTCCGAACGGTGCAATCGTGACGCTGAAGGTGCGGGTGGACCGGCACCAGCCGGCCCCGCGCGGCAACAGGCGGGTGCCGTCGCGCATTTTCGTACATGATGACACGGGCGAGATGGCGCTTGTGTTCTTCAATGCGAGCTTCGACTGGGTGGCCAAGAGCCTGCCGGTGGGCGAGACGCGCTATGTCTCCGGAAAGGTCGACTGGTTCAACGGCCGGCCCAGCATGGTGCATCCGGACCATGTGGTGGACGAGCAAGGCTTTGCCGCGCTTCCATTGGTCGAACCGGTCTATCCCCTGACCGGCGGGCTGTCGCTGAAACTGGTTCAAAAAGCCGCGCGGGCGGCGCTGGCTCGGCTTCCGGACCTGCCGGAATGGACCGATCCGGCCACTGTCAAGCGTGAAGGCTGGCCGTCCATTCGCGATGCGCTGGCGCAGGTGCACGCCCCGAACGATACGCACGACCTCGATCCGCTTTCGCCTGCCCGCAAGCGCCTCGCCCATGACGAGTTCCTTTCCGGACAGCTCGCGCTGGCGCTGATGCGCGAGCGGATGCGCCGCTCGGCCGGAAAGGCACGCAATCCGACGGGCGCGCTTGCGACGAAGATCGAAGCCGCGTTCGGCCGGACGCTCACGCCTTCGCAGCGACAATCGATCGGGGAAATCATCGACGATCTGCGCAAGCCCGACAGGATGCTGCGCCTGCTGCAGGGCGATGTCGGTTCGGGAAAGACCATCGTCGCGCTGCTTGCACTGGCATCGGTGGTCGAGGATGGCGGACAGGGTACATTGATGGCGCCGACCGAAATCCTCGCCCGGCAGCATCATGCGACGTTGACGCCACTTTGCCAGGCGGCTGGCATAAGGCTCGCCGTGCTGACGGGCCGCGAGAAGGGGCGCGAACGCGAGGCTGTCCTTGCCGGGCTGGCGGATGGCAGCATCGACATTCTTGTGGGCACGCACGCGCTGTTCCAGGGGCCGGTCGCCTTCAAGGACCTCGCACTTGCGGTGATCGACGAGCAGCATCGCTTCGGTGTCCACCAGCGGCTGGCGCTTGGCGACAAGGGCGGCGCCACCGACATTCTGGTCATGACCGCGACGCCGATCCCACGCACGCTGGTGCTCTCCTATTTCGGCGACATGGACGTTTCGAAACTGACGGACAAGCCGGCGGGCAGGCAGCCGATCAGGACGACGGCGATGCCGCTGTCGCGGATCGACGAACTCCTGGGGCATGTCGAGGGAGCACTTGCACGCGGC
>JBGSJA010000036.1:0-11106 GCA_041742235.1 Salaquimonas sp.
CAGCCGCGATCTCGCGTTCGACCGCCGCACAGCCGCAATCGCGGCCCATCAATGTGGGAACTGCCCCGATGCGCCCTGCACCGCAGCCGATGCAGCGTGCGCAGCCGGCGCTCACCGGACAGCCCGCACGTCCGGCATCAGTACCTTCGATCGCGCCTGCTGTGGCCCAGCCCCCGCGTTTTGAACGCGATGGCGTCAATATCGAGCCGCTGCAGCCCGCTGCAATGTTCACTGACGAGACCATCGAGGAGGAGTTTCGCGTCGCGCTCGAGGTGGAATTGACGCCGGCATCGGACGAGTTCATCCCGCCCGCGCCGGAAATGCCCGATACGGGATTTGCGCCAGCGCGCATGCCGGAAGTGCAGGATTTTCCGCCGATGGTTCAGGCTGAACTTGAAGAGCGGACGGGCAACCGTCCGCAGCACGAAGAGCGCGGCGGATCGATGGGCGGGCTGCTCAAGAAGCTCGCGCACAATTTCGGCGTTCGCGAGGAAGAGCCCGAACAGCCACGCACCGCACAACGGACGCAGCCCCGCGTCGAGCCGCAGGTTCGCCCGGCACAGCCCGCCCCGGCGGCAGGTCACGGCAGGGTGGATGACAACCCGTTCGCGCCAAAGCGGACGGCCCTCGACCGGCACGGGCGAATCACTCCGGGCGAAAAGACCGTGAGCGAGGACGACCAATTGGAAATTCCGGCTTTCCTGAGGCGTCAATCGAGCTGAAAAAGCGCCTTGCCGTGACCGCCAAAGGGCGATTGTTACATCCGGGGCATGTGGAGAAATCTCTGCATGCCCCTGATTTTGTTATAATAACGGACCACGGATTCATTCCGTCAGGTAACAAAAGGTAAGAAAGCGTGATTTGGTCATTGTGGCCCCAATTTGTATGTTCCATCCCGGTTCGCAGGGTAGAAAAGAAGGGGACGCACAAAGGTTCAAGGCATCCGGAAGGCAACGTCCTGACGGGTTCGGAAGACCTTCAAAGTGCGCTCCGCAAGCAAGGCGGATGAAATGGGGATCAACGTTCTGGGCTTCCAGACAACGTTACGCGAGCGCGTCGAACTGACAGGCGTTGGCGTACACTCCGGCAAACCGGTCAGCATGACCTTGTGCCCCGCCGAGGCAAACACCGGCATCGTCTTCAGCGTCACTTGCCCCAAATCCGGGCGGACCCTCGATCTTCCCGGTAATGTATCCGCCATCGGCGCAACCGACCTTTGCACCGTGCTCGGCAGCCCTTCGGGCATTCACATCGCAACTGTCGAACATCTCCTGGCAGCATTACGCGCCCTCAATGTCGACAATGTCATCGTAGAAGTCGATTCCAACGAAGTTCCGGTCATGGACGGCAGCGCGGCAGAATTCGTCGACGCCATCGGCGCGGTTGGCTTGCAATCGCTGGCGGCAATGCGCTGCTACATCCGCATCAACAAACCCGTCCGTGTCGACATGGGCGCATCATGGGGCGAGTTCGTTCCCTATGAAGGCACCCGCTATGAGATCGAGATCGATTTCGACAGCCCGGCGATCGGCCGCCAGAGCTTCCGCTCCGACCTGAACGAGGAAGTGTTCCGCCGCGACCTGTCGCGCGCGCGCACCTTCGGCTTCATGAAGGATGTCGAGCGCCTATGGGCTGCGGGATTTGCACTGGGTTCGAGCCTCGAGAATTCCGTCGTCATCGGCGACGACAACCGTATCGTCAATCCGGAAGGCTTGCGCTATCGCGACGAGTTCGTACGCCACAAGGCGCTCGACGCGGTTGGCGACCTGGCGCTTGCCGGCGCGCCCTTCCTGGGCTGCTACCGCTCCTATCGCGGTGGCCACAAGCTCAATTCGCTCGTCTTGAAGGCGCTGCTGTCCGACCGCAGCGCCTTTGATTTTGTGGAGCCGGCCACGTATCAGCCGCGCGTTCGCCATGCTGAACTGGTGGCGGTGCATGCACCCGCCTACGCGGCCCAGCTGATCTGATCCTCCGCGCGGCATCGCGCCCCGGATGCAGGCTTTGCCACAGTTTCGCGCCAATGCGGCGTTAACGCCCATGGCATGATGCAGGGCACTGGCGCAAAATGCCATTTTAGGGGATAAGGTGCACGCTTGCCCTCGCAGGGCGTGCATTCACAAGCGGGAAGTTTGATGAAATTGAGCAAAATGGCCAACCGGACGCAAAAACGAGGCCGCGCCAGCGATTTCGTGCTTCGCGCCGTACCGGTTTGTGCATTGCTCGCACTCGCCGCCTGCACTTCCAGCGAAACAAGCAGCAATGATTTCGTCGACAATATCGAACCGGCGGACCGCCTGTACAATCAGGCAATCGCCGAACTCGACGATGGCGACATGGCCAATGCCCGCAAGAAGCTTGAAGAGATCGACAAGCAGCATCCGTATTCGGAATATTCGCGCCGTTCGCTCGTCCTTCAAACCTTCATCCACTACCGCAAGGGCCAGTTCGAGGACGCGATCAACACCGGCAAGCGGTATGTGTCGCTGTATCCCGGCGATTCGGAGGCTGCCTATGCGCAGTATCTGGTCGGCATGTCCTACTTCCGGCAAATGCCGGATGTCAGCCGCGACCAGACCATCACGCAGCGCTCCTACAACGCCTTCAACGAAGTGATCGAACGCTATCCCGAAAGCGAATATGTCGAGGATTCACGCACGAAGATGCGCATATGCCTCGACCAGCTCGCAGGCAAGGAAATGCTGACCGGGCGCTATTATCTTGAACGGCGCGAATTCCTGGCGGCAATCAACCGTTTCCGCAAAGTGGTGGAGAATTACCAGACCACCCGCCATATCGAGGAAGCGCTCGCGCGCCTGACCGAGTCGTATTATTCGCTCGGCATGGTCGAGGAGGCGCAGGCGGCTGCGGCGGTGCTCGGGCACAATTACCCCGAAAGCCAGTGGTACAAGGACTCCGTCAAGCTGTTGCAGAGCGGCGGGTTCGAGCCTCAGGAGAATTCCGGCTCCTGGATTTCAAAGCTGTTCGGCGCAAACCCCAAGAGCTGATTGCGGGAGCTTCCGGCGCGATGCTCTCCAGCCTTTCCATCCGTGACATCGTGCTCATCGAGCGGCTTGACCTCGAGTTTCCGGCCGGTCTTTGCGTGTTGACCGGCGAGACCGGAGCGGGCAAGTCCATTCTGCTAGACGCGCTGTCGCTGGCCTTGGGCGCGCGCGGCGACGGTGCGCTGGTGCGCAGTGGCGCATCGCAAGGGCAGGTCACTGCCGTGTTCGAACCCGGCCCGCAGCACCCGGCGCTTGGCATCCTCGCCGGAAACGGCATTGCAGAAGAGGGGCAGCTCATCCTGCGCCGTTCGCAAGGTTCCGATGGCCGAACCCGCGCGTTCGTGAACGACCAGCCGGTTTCAGCCTCGCTCCTTCGCGATATCGGCCGCACGCTTGTCGAGATCCACGGCCAGCATGACGAGCGGGCGCTGGTTGACCCCGCCGCGCATCGCGCGCTGCTCGATGCCTATGGCCTGCTCGATGCGGATTCGGCGCTGGTGGCTGCGGCATGGACTTCGTGGCGCAAGGCATTGGCCGAGCTTTCCGCACTGCAGGCTCGGGTCGATGCCGGCGCCCGCGAAAGCGATTATTTGCGTGCGAGTCTCGATGAGTTGACAGCGCTGGCCCTGGAGCCGGGCGAGGAAGAACGCCTCGCCGAGCAGCGCTCTCGGATGATGAAGGTAGAGAAGATCGCCGGCGAATTGCACGAGGCCAGCGAACAGCTTTCCGGCCAGGCTTCGCCCATTCCGGGCCTTTCAAGCCTGTTGCGCAGGCTTGAGCGCAAGGCGGCCGACATGCGCGACATCCTTGGCGGAGCGGTCGAGGCGCTGGAACAAGGCGTCAATTCATTGCTGGTCGCCTCGCAGGAACTCGAGCGGGCGCTTCGCGAAACCGAATTTGACCCGCATGCGCTGGAACGCTCCGAAGAGCGGCTGTTCGCCCTGCGGGCCGCATCGCGGAAATTCTCCGTACCCGTCGACGATTTGCCGGCGCTTGCAGTCAAATTCGCCGATGCGCTTTCGACCCTCGATGCCGGCGGGGAACGCCTCGCCGCGCTGACCCGGCAGGCGCATGCGATGGAAGCGGAATACCAGCGGCTTGCCGCCAATTTGTCGCGCAAGCGCCGGGAGGCCGCCGAGGCGTTGACAGCCTCGGTCGCGCAGGAACTGCCCTCGCTGAAACTGGAGCGAGCGCAGTTCATGGTCGAGTTCACGCAGTCGGAACCCGGGCCGAGCGGCCTGGATGGCGTAGAGTTCTGGGTGCAGACCAATCCGGGAACCCGTCCGGGTCCGATGATGAAGGTCGCATCGGGCGGCGAACTCGCGCGCTTCCTATTGGCGCTCAAGGTTTCACTGGCGGATCGCGGTTCTGCGCCGACCCTGGTTTTCGACGAGATCGATTCAGGCGTTGGCGGGGCTGTCGCGGATGCGATAGGCCGTCGCCTGGCCCGGCTTGCCTCGCGTGTGCAGGTGCTTTCGGTAACTCACGCGCCGCAGATCGCCGCGCGGGCCGGCGAGCATTTCCTCATCAGCAAGGATGCGGTGGAAGGCGCGGCCAGCCGCGTTGCAACTGCGGTCAACCGTATCGAGGGCGGTGCGCGGCGCGAAGAGATCGCCCGCATGCTGGCAGGGGCCACCATTACCGAGGAAGCCCGCGCCGCGGCGGAGAAACTGATCAGCCAGACGGCAGCGTGAAACAACCGCTTGCCCTGCGGTGCGCGTGCCTGGGTTGAAAAAGGCACGGCTGTTAAAGTTTTCGATTTTCCACAATGGCAACTGGGGTTATTCTCCATTGCAGTACAGCGGACGGACAGGTTCATGCGTTACGGTCGATTGCCTGCACTCGCCTTGGGAGCCGCGATTTGCGTCATGAGCGCCCTTGCGCCGTCGGATGCCTCCGCAAAGGTGGTGGTGAAGGAAAGCGTCAAATACTACCCGGTGAAGGGGCGCAACGGCATTGAGGTCAGCAAGGCCATGCTGGTTGGCGGCGCGCGCAACATCAACATGCGCCATGCCATCGCCGCGACTACAACGCGTTTTTCGATCAGCGATGCCAAGGTGGGCGTCAAGAATGGCCGGTGCGTGGTTGAAGACGTCAAGGTGACTCTCAAGATAGAGTATCTCTATCCAAAATGGTCGAGCGTGAACCAGGCCAAGCCCGGTGTCCGCAAGGCTTGGAATGCGTTCTATGCCGAACTGCTCAAGCATGAGCGCACACATGGCGCCATCGCCAAGAAGGCCGCGGCGCGCATGGAGAAGGAACTCAAGAGCCTTTCGGGCACGGTGGCCTTGGGTTGCAGCGATTTCGGCCGCTTCGCCGACCAGCGCTTCGAAAGGATTTCCGAGGACCTGAGACGCCAGCAGATCGCCTTCGATGCGCGTGAAAACAAGGGTTCAAGCAGGATCACAAAGCTGCAAGTGTCGCTGCTCAAGGCCGACTGAGCCATGCGGCTTGAGCGCGCGCGGCGGGGCGCGTAAGGAAGGGCGGTACACCCATTTGCCGCCGCAGCCGGTTTGACATGCAGAAAAATCCCGTTCCCGTAGATCAACTGGACGAAGAGCACGCCGCTGCGGAACTCGCATGGCTGGCGGCCGAAATTGCCCGCCACGACGAGCTTTACCACGCCAAGGACGCGCCGGAGATAACCGACGCGCAGTATGACGCGCTGCGGGCGCGCAACCTTGCCATCGAACAGCGATATCCGGGGCTGGTGCGGGCCGATTCACCATCGCGGCGGGTGGGCGCACCCGTGGCCGAGACCTTCGCCAAGGTTGTTCACCGCCGGCCGATGCTGTCGCTGGAAAACGCGTTCACCGACGAGGATGTGCGCGATTTCGCGGATCGCAACCGGCGGTTCCTCAAGCTGCCGGAAGGTGCCGAGCTTGCCTTGACGGCCGAGCCGAAGATCGACGGCCTTTCGCTGTCGTTGCGTTACGAGAAGGGCCACCTCGTCAGCGCCGCTACCCGCGGCGATGGCGCGGTCGGCGAGGACGTCACCGCCAATGCCCGAACAATCCCCGACATTCCGCAGGTGCTCTCTGGCGCCGGCGTGCCTGACATCGCGGAAGTGCGCGGCGAGGTCTACATGACCATCGAGTCCTTCCGCGCGCTCAACCAACGCATGGAAGCGGAAGGCCGGCAGACCTATGTCAATCCGCGTAACACCGCGGCCGGCTCGCTTCGCCAGAAGAACCCGGCCGTCACCGCCTCGCGCCCGCTGAAGTTCTTCGCCTATGCCTGGGGCGAGATGAGCAGCATGCCGGCGCCTGCGCAAATGGGCATGGTGGATGCCATGCGCGGCTGGGGGTTCGTCACCAATCCGCTGATGCGGCTCTTCACCGACGTGGAGACGCTGATTGCGCATTACCATGCCATCGAGGAAGAGCGCGCGACACTCGGCTACGACATCGACGGCGTCGTCTACAAGGTCAACGATCTCGCGCTGCAGGAGCGTCTGGGGCTGCGCTCGAACAGCCCGCGCTGGGCGTTGGCGCACAAGTTTTCCGCCGAGAAAGCCTGGACGGTGCTGAAAGCAATCGACATCCAGGTCGGGCGTACCGGCGCGCTGACGCCCGTGGCGCGGCTGGCTCCGGTGACGGTTGGCGGCGTGGTGGTGGAGAATGCCACGCTGCACAACGAGGACTATATCAAGGGCCTCGGCAAGGACGGCGAAATCATTCGCGGCGGCAAGGATTTGCGCGTGGGCGATACGGTGATGCTGCAGCGTGCCGGCGACGTGATCCCGCAGATCCTCGATGTCGATCTCGACCGCCGCCCTCCCGATGCCGTTGCGTATGAGTTCCCGAAAATCTGTCCGGCTTGCGGCAGCCATGCGGTAAGGGAGATAAACCCGCGCACCGGCAGGCTCGATTCGGTCACACGTTGCACCGGTGGTCTTGTCTGCCCGGCGCAGGCGGTGGAGCGCCTCAAACATTTCGTCGCGCGCGATGCGTTTGACATCGACGGACTGGGGGCGAAACAGGTCGAGACGTTCTATCTGGATGGCCTTATCGCCAATGCGGCGGACATCTTCACGCTCGCCGAGCGCGACAAGCGTTCCCTCAAGAAGCTGAAGGATCGCGAAGGCTGGGGCGAGACAAGCGCGCGCAAGCTGTTCGAGGCCATCGAGGCGCGCCGCGACATCGAACTCAACCGTTTCATCCACGCGCTTGGCATCCGCCATGTCGGCGAGCAGACGGCGAAAGATCTCGCCCGCGCCTATGGCAGCGTCGAGGCTTTCGCCGCAGCCGCGATTGCGCTCGACAGGCCGCAAAGCGATGCATGGCGCGACCTCATCGCCATTGACGGGATCGGGGCGACGGTAGCCGAGGCTCTTCAGGAATTCTTCGACGAGCCGCGTAACCTTGAGGTTTTCAACGCGCTGCTGCGCGAGGTGCGGCCAAAGCCCATGGCAGCGGCGGCTTCCGACACGCCGGTCGCCGGCAAGACCGTCGTCTTCACCGGCGCCTTGGAACAGATGACCCGCGACGAGGCCAAGGCGATGGCCGAGCGGCTGGGCGCCAAGGTGGCCGGTTCCGTCTCGAAAAAGACCGACCTTGTGGTCGCCGGTCCCGGCGCGGGCTCGAAGCTCGCGGATGCACAGAAGCACGGTGTCGAGGTCATCGACGAAGCCGCCTGGCTTGCCCTGGTTGCAGGGCGCTGAGCATGCAAATCGAAGACAGCGTTAAGGCAGCCCGCGGCCGTGAATTCATGGAAGGCGCGCGCGACACGCTGCCGATCCTGGTGGCGGCCGCGCCGTTCGGCATCGTTTTCGGCGCGGCGGCGGTGGCTGCGGGCTATTCCCTTTACGAAACGGTCCTGACCAGCGCGGCCATGTTTGCCGGGGCCAGCCAGTTCGTGTTCATCGAGGTGAACGCGCAGGCCGTGCCCGCCTGGATGGTGGTGCTGGCGGTATTTGCGATTAACTTCCGGCACATCCTCTATTCGGCTTCGATCGGGCGGCGCATTGCCGCCATGAGCTTCCTCCAGAAGGCCGCGGCCTTCTTCCTGCTCACCGACATCCAGTTTGCCGGGGCCGAAGCACGCGCGGCCCGCGATCCGCATGGTCGCATCAGCGCGGCCTACTATTTCGGCATGGGCATCCCGATCTACGTCATGTGGGTGGCCACGGCGGTGCTGGGTGCGCTGTTCGGCAAGCTTATCAAACATCCCGAACAATGGGGCCTCGATTTCATCCTGCCGATCTATTTCCTCGCCGTTCTAATGGGTTTTCGCACGCGCGAACGGTTCGTCCTCATCGTCCTCGCCAGCGGCATCGTTTCAATGCTGGCGTACAAGACGCTTGGCACGCCATGGCACATTTCGCTCGGCGCTTTCGCCGGCATCGGCGCGGCTTCCTTTACGGCACGGGGGCGGACGGTTGCTTGAATCGGGCAGTCACGGCGACATCACCGCGCTCATCATTGTGATGGCGCTGGTGACCTATCTCACACGTATTGGCGGGCATCTGGTCCTGTCGCGGTTCAAGAAGCTCGATCCGCGCATCGAGGCAGGACTGGAGGCAGTCCCGGTTGCGGTGATGACGCCGCTGATCGTGCCGCCGGCGCTGACGAACGGACCTGCTGAGGCAATTGCGATCCTGTTCGTGTGCGTCGCTTCGATGCGGCTCGGCGCCATCCCTACCGTTGCACTTGGCGTCGCGGTGCTGGTGGCCGGGCGAAACCTCTTCTAGAAATCAGTTGCGCAGCGGCGCGCAGGCTTTCGCCAGCCACTGCCGATCCGCTTCGTCCAGATGCGGCGACAGTGTCTCCATCACCCGTGCGTGATAGGCGTCCAGCCAGACGAGTTCCTCGCGCGTCATGATCGAAGTATCGATCAGCCGCCGGTCGACGGGCGCCAGCGTCAGCGTCTGAAAGGAATGCGTTTCGACATTGCCATCCTCGATGGCCAGCGCAGGTTCCACCAGCACGAGGTTCTCGATGCGGATGCCCCATTGCCCCTCACGGTAAAAGCCCGGCTCGTTGGAAATGATCATGCCGGCGACCAGCGGTTCCATGCCGCGTTTGGAGATCGACTGCGGCCCTTCATGCACCGAGAGGTACGAGCCGATGCCGTGCCCTGTGCCATGCCCGTAGTCGCGGCCGTTGCGCCAAAGCGCGATACGGGCCAGCGCGTCGATGTCGACGCCGCGCGTTCCCTTCGGAAAGCGGGCGGTGGCAATCGCGATGTGGCCCTTCAGCACCAGTGTGAAATCGCGGCAGGCAAGCGCCGGCGGATTGCCAATTGCAATCGTGCGGGTGATGTCGGTCGTCCCGTCGCGGTACTGCGCACCGGAATCGACGAGATAGAGCGAACCGTCCGCAAACCGTGTATTGGTGCCTTCGTTGACACGGTAGTGGACAATGGCGCCGTTCGGCCCCGCGCCGGAAATCGTGTCGAAGGAAATGTCGAGAAGCCGCGAATCCATCGCCTTTGCGGTTTCGGCGCGCATTTCCTCAAGCTTGCGGGCTGTGCCGATCTCGTCGAGCGAGCCGGCAGGCTGGCGGTCAAGCCATGCCAGGAACCGGGTGACCGCCACGCCATCGCGCAAATGCGCTGCGTGCGATCCGGCGATTTCCGTTTCGTTCTTGATGGCACGCGGCAGAGCCACCGGATCGCGCGCCTTGACGATTTCGCCCTCCGAACGCGTCACGATTTCGCCGAGCGCTGCTGAAACCCGTTCAGGGTCGCACAACACCTTCGCGCCCTTCGCAAGGGTGGAAAGTTCCGCCTCGAGCGCTTGCGGGTCGCGCAAATCGGCAAGCTGGGTGAGATAGGCCTCGCATTCGCGGTTGAGCTTGCCGGCATCGACGAAGAGCAGCGGATAGCCCTCCTTCTTCACGATCGCGCGTGCCAGTGTCACGGGAATATGCGCCATGTCGGCGCCGCGAATGTTGAACGCCCATGCAACCGATACCGGATCGGTTATGAGACAAAGATCGGCTCCCGCGGAAGCGACATCCCTCGCCAACCGCGCAAGCTTGTCCCTGGCCCGGTCGCCGGCGAATTTCATCTTCTGGATCGAGGCCTTGCCCATGGGCGGGGCAGGGCGGTCATCCCAGACCTTGTCTACGAGATTTTCCATCGCGACGAGTTCCGCGCCCGCCTGCCTGGCCTTGCGTTCGAAGACATCCTTTTGGCCGATGGTCAAAAGGTGCGGGTCGAAACCGATCTTCCAGCCCGACTGCGCGTGTTGCGCCAGCCATCGCGATGGCGGATGGTCGGTGAGGCTTTCGATTGCGAAAATCGACCTGTCCGTCTGGTCGCGCGCCTGCAAGGTGTAGCGGCCATCGACGAAAAGCACCGCGGACTGCTCCGTGAGAATTGCAAACCCCGCAGAACCGGTGAAGCCGGTCAGCCATGCAAGCCGCTCGGCGCAGGCGGGAAGATACTCGTTCTGGTATTCATCCGAATGCGGAACGAGAAATGCGTCGATGCGGGCAGCCTGCATGGCCTCGCGCAACCGCGCAATGCGCGGCGCAACGGCGCCGGGTTGTGACTTGACGTCGAATGTCTGGAACATGCGGCTTCCCCGGAACGATCTTCGGCGGACTATAGGCCCGGCGCAGTCGCCTGCAAACAGCACGTTGAAATGCAACTGGCGAAGAATGCGGCAGGTCATGCACGCTGAGTGCGCCACGTATGCGCCACGCGCACGGGCCTGTTGCGTTTGCGTCCGTTGCTTGATTCCGCAGTGCAGCATAGATTTCTGCGTGTGGAGGAGACAGGAAGCGAATCAATCAGGAGCGCACCCATGTCGTTCTTCGGCGATGTTGCCCTAGCCACACGAAACAGTTTCAACCGCGTTGTCGAGGCGCGCCAGCGCCAGGCCCAGCGTTACGTCAATGGCGTTCTACTTGCGATGGATGACCAGAGCCTCGAAAAGGCCGGTTACGACCGCAAGGTTCTCGAACGTCAGGAATCGGCGCTGTATCCGTTCTGAATAAAAAAGGCGGAGCCACGGCTCCGCCTTTTCATTTTCATGCCTGCCAAATCAGCTCTGGGCGAAGGGCAGGGCCACGAAGTTCTGGCCATCCTTGCGCTGGACCAGCAAGAGGACGGACTTGCGGCCTTCCTTCTTGGCCTTGGCGATCGCGTCGCGCGC
>JBGSJA010000037.1:0-14736 GCA_041742235.1 Salaquimonas sp.
AATGCTCGCCGTAAGGCATCTCGATGAATTGCCGCTCGGCGCCCTGGAACATGCGGCTGCCACGGTGGTGGTTCGACGGCTCCATCAGGAACGCCAGCGGCACTTCGAAGATGTAGTCGACCTCCTGGGGGTTTGCCGCCAGGGGCGCCACGGGATCGATCATGCCCAGGATCGGTGCGATCCTGTAACCCGAACCGGTGAGGTAGTCGGGCAGCCGGCCCAGAACCTCGACCAGCGACGGATCGAGCGCAATCTCCTCATGCGCCTCGCGAAGTGCCGCCGCCTCCGGGCTGGCGTCTTCCGGATCGATCTTGCCGCCGGGAAAGGCGACCTGCCCAGAATGGGAGCGCAGATTGTCGTGCCGTTTCGTGAGGATGATGTGCAGTCCGCCCGCGCGCTCGGCGAAAGGGATGAGCACCGCCGCCGGCTTAACCGCGCGCGGCACCACCCAGTCGGAATAGCCGGGACTGTGCATGTGGTCGCCATGCGCATCCGCAATCTCTATGGCCAGCCGTTCCCGTGCCAGCCGGCGAAGATCGTCGGTGGCGAAGCGGGCAAGGTCCGGGCGCAATCTTGTTTCCAACATTCTTGGCGGGGTTTTCAGGCTTCCGACAAGCGGCGCGACAATTCGTCGGCCGGCATTATCGGGAACACCTCTCCTTTGCTTCTGACCGCATACATCAGTCTGCCGCCGATTTCCATTTCCTCGCCAAGGCCCACAAGTTCATACATCACCGGACGGGATATGAGGGCGTCGAGCCGTCCGCGTACGCGCAGATAAGGCTTCACGCCTTCGTTTGGCGTGGCAGTCTCGAACCGAAGCGGATGGTCGGCGCCCGCTTCGACCAGATCGCCGGTCTGGGTGCGGAATGTGAGGACCTGCTCGCCGTCTTCGGCGTGCGCGTTCATCTCGACTGCCAGAAAATGCGCATCCTCGACCCGGATGCCGATCTTTTCCACAGGCGTCACGAGATAGGTCTTGCCGTCCTCGTCCTTGCGCAGGACGCTCGAAAACAGCTTTACCAGCGGCATGCGACCGATGGGCGTTCCCATGTAGAACCACGTGCCATCGCGCCGGATTTCCATGTCGATGTCGCCGCAAAACGGCGGATTCCATTTTTCGACAGGCGGAATGCCCTTGCCGGACGCTCCCGCGCGTTCAATCAGCGCTGCGAGGCCCGACGCCCCGCCATTATTGCCTGCCGTTGATCGTGTTTCGTTTTCCATGATTGGAAAGATACCCCCGCAAGCATGAATGGCAAGTTGAACAACTTGTAATTGGGAGGCTTGCGCCTACCATGATAATGCCTTGGCCAATGCCACAATTGTCTCCCTTTCCGGTCTTAAGCTTGGATGGAAGGCGAACGGCCAGTCCGGCCTACCATGGAGCAAAGCATGAGCGCGATCGACCGCACCCTTTCCAAGACTGAAGAAAAGGAGATCATCGCATCGGCTGAAAAGGCCGTCACGGACGTGGCCCGAGTGCGCGAAACCATCGCGAAAGTCATCTTTGGTCAGGAGGACGTCGTCGAGCGCGCGCTTATCACCATCCTTTCCGGCGGCCATGGCCTTCTTGTCGGCCTGCCGGGCCTTGCCAAGACCAAGCTGGTGGAGACGCTCGGCACCGTGCTGGGCCTTGCCGAACAGCGCATCCAGTTCACGCCCGACCTGATGCCTTCCGACATTCTGGGTACGGAAATCCTGCGCACGGAGCCGGACGGCAGCCGTTCGTTCCAGTTCGTCAAGGGGCCGATTTTCGCCCAGCTGCTGATGGCGGACGAAATCAACCGCGCCAGCCCGCGTACGCAGGCCGCGCTGCTGCAGGCCATGCAGGAATACCATGTCACCATCGCCGGCCAGCGCTACGACCTGCCGGCGCCGTTCCACGTACTCGCGACCCAGAACCCGCTGGAGCAGGAAGGCACCTATCCGCTGCCGGAAGCGCAGCTAGACCGGTTCCTGATGCAGATCGACGTGAACTATCCGAGCCTGCAGGCCGAGCGGCAGATCCTGTTCGAGACGACGGGCGTGACAGAATCGCGTGCGTCGGAAGTTCTGACGGCAAAAAATTTGCAGGAGCTTCAGGGACTGGTGCGCCGCATTCCGGCCGGCGCCAGTGTCGTAGAAGCCATTCTCGAGCTCGTGCGTTCAGCGCGACCCGGCGGCGTCAAGGACGAGTATGATGCCTATATCGATTGGGGTCCGGGGCCCCGCGCCAGCCAGGCGCTGATGTTGACCGTGCGCGCAAGGGCCATGTTGCAGGGGCGGCTTGCGCCTTCGGTAGACGATGTTCTGGCGCTTGCCGAGCCGGTGCTGCAACACCGCATGCAGCTTTCCTTCGCCGCGCGGGCTGCGGAGAACCGCGTCACCGTCAGGGACGTCATTTCCGAACGAAAGAAGCGGATCGGTTGATGGCGGCGGGCAGACTGGAGCGTCGCGCTTGAGCCCGGCTATCGGCAGCGCCGCGCCGCGCGAGACCAGCCGTGAGACCATGGCGCGCGCCCGAGCCAGGGCAGCGCTCATTCCCGATTTGCTGGTCGAGGCGCGCAAGGTTGCCGGCAATGTCTTTGCCGGCTGGCACGGGCGGCGCAAACGCGGCATTGGCGAGGATTTCTGGCAATTCCGGCCCTATGTGCCCGGCGAGAACATGGCGGCAATCGATTGGCGCCGCTCCGCGCGCGACGATCATGTCTATGTCCGTGACCGCGAATGGCAGGCCGCGCACATGGTCTGGCTGTGGGTGGATGAATCGCCTTCGATGCTGTTCAAGTCGCAGACAGCGCGCGTTCCCAAGCAGTCGCGATCGCTGGTCATTGCGTTCGCGCTCGCCGAATTGCTGGCGCGCAGCGGCGAGCGCCTCGGCTGGCTCGGCGTGTCGCGCCCGATCACCAGCCGCCATGCTGCCGAGAGGCTCGGCGAAGCCTTGATCGCGACGCCGCCGCAATCGCGATTTCCGACCGGCACCGAGGTTCGAAACCACAGCGATGTCGTGCTGATTTCCGATTTCCTGCAGCCGTTGGACGAGATTTCCGATCGCATCCGGTCGATGGCGCGCAATGGCGCGCGCGGCCATCTGGTGCAGGTGGTCGATCCGGCCGAGGAGGATTTTCCCTATGCCGGCCGCGTCGAATTCACCGATCCTGAAACAGGCGAGAGGCTGACAGCGGGAAATGCGCAGGCGCTCAAATCGGGCTATGGCGCGCTGTTCTCGAACCATATCGAGGAAGTCCGCTCGCTCGCCCGGTCCTTCTCGTGGAGCCATACGCTGCATCACACCGACAAGCTGGCATCGCAGGCGCTCGCATCGCTGCATGTCCACATGACACAGGGCAGGGGAACGCGCTGATGCTTGGCCTGCCGCTCGCTTTCGCCACCCCGATGATCCTGACCGCGCTGGTCCTGCTGCCTGTTATCTGGTGGCTGCTGCGCCTGACGCCGCCACGTCCACAGACCGAGCTTTTCCCGCCGCTGGCGATTCTGGCGCGGCTGGTGCGCAAGGAAGAGACGCCGGCGAAGAGCCCCTGGTGGCTGACGCTGCTTCGCCTGCTGATGGCGGCGCTGGTCATCCTTGCCATGGCCGGGCCGGTTCTCAATCCTCGCGCCGCCAAGCTGGCCGGGGAAGGTCCGGTCGTCATGGTCCTCGACAATGGCTGGGCCTCGGCGCCCGACTGGGAGGACAGGCGCGATGCGGCGCTCGCCCTCGTCGGCGAGGCGGAGACCGCAAGCCGCACGGTCGCTTTCGTCGAGACGGCGGGCCTCGATCCGGCGGCGATGCAGCCAATGGATGCCGCTGCTGCGCGGGCCGTGCTGTCCGGAATGGAACCGAAGCCGCTCAAGCCGGACCATGCCGCTGCTGCAGGCGCGCTTTCGCGCCTCGTTGCCGAGATTTCGCCGGGATCGGTCTTCCTGCTTTCGGACGGGCTGTCACGGACAGGGACGGACAGCCTGGCCGCAGCCATGGCGAATGCGGGCGGCCAGCGGTCGGTGATAGCCGCGCGGACCGACCGGATCGTTGCACTCGACACCGTGCGCAACGACCCCGACGCCATGACCGGAACGGTGCTGCGGACCCCGTCGGCCGAAGCGGCCGCCGTGACCGTCGAGGCGTTCGATCTGAAGGGTCTGCCGCTAGCCCGGCGGACCGTGACATTCGAACCGGGCGCCGACAATGCGCAATTCCGGCTCGACGAGCCGGTCGAATTGCGCAACCAGATCGTGCGCATTTCCGTGACCGAAATGAAGAGCGCGGGGGCCGTTCAGCTTCTCGACGATCGTTTCCGGCGCCGGCTGGTCGGCCTCATTTCGGGCGAGGCGGCGGATGTCTCGCAGCCATTGCTCGCCCCGCTATACTACATCTCCAAAGCGCTCTCGCCCTTTGGCGACGTGCGCGAGGCATCCACGCCAAACCTTGCGACGGCGGTGCCGGAACTGATCGGACAGGGCGTGGCGGCGTTGGTGCTTGCCGATGTCGGCACCATTCCGGAGGAAACCGAAAAGACGCTGTCCGACTGGATCGCCAAGGGCGGCATGCTCATCCGCTTCGCAGGCCCAAGGCTGGCCGCGGCGGGCAACTCGGCGCTGCTGCCGGTGCGCCTGCGCGATGGCGACCGCAGTCTCGGCGGCGCATTGTCGTGGGAATCGCCCAAGCCGGTCGCGCCCTTCGAACGCGGCTCGCCGTTCTTCGGGCTTGAGCCGCCGAAGGAAGTGACGGTGCAGCGGCAGGTCCTGGCACTGCAGGATTTCGATCTTGAAGCCAAGACCTGGGCAGCGCTGGACGACGGCACGCCGCTGGTAACCGCCGAGCGGCGCGATGCGGGTTGGATCGTGCTGTTCCATGTCAGTTCCGACGCGACGTGGTCAAACCTGCCGATTTCAGGCACGTTCGTCGACATGCTGCGCCGTGTGGTCAGCCAGTCGAATTCGACCGGCATTCGTGGCGATGGCGGTACCGGCGACGTGCGCCTGCCGCCGCTGAACGTCCTCAACGGGCGCGGGGAGTTGATGCCCCCTGACGTGGCAGTCAAGCCGGTGGTGCTTCGCCAGAACGAAACGCCGAAGGTAAGCATCGACAATCCGCCGGGCTTTTACGGCACGGAGGACGGTTTCCTGTCGCTGAACCTCTTTGAAGGCGGCGAGAAGCTGACGCCGCTCGACCGGTCAATCTTCGGTGGCGGCGTTGAGGTCTCCTCGTTTGCGCGCGACGCCGCGGTGGATTTGAAGCCCTGGCTGCTTGCATTGGCGGCATTGCTTCTGGTGCTCGATTGCCTTGCCGTGCTTTGGATTGCGGGTTCGTTGCGTCCGGCCAACCTGCGCCGGCCGACCGGACGTGGAGCCGCCACGGCTGCGGTCGCCGCTCTCGCCATGGCCCTTGCATTCACCGCCAATCCGCCGCGCGCCGCCGCACAGGACAGCGATGCCGATTTTGCTGCTGCGCTGACAACACGGCTTGCCTATGTCATTACCGGCGACAGCACTGTCGATGAAATCAGCCGCGCCGGACTGACTGGCCTCACGCAATTTGTCGCCAGCCGCACGGCGCTGGAGCCGGGCGAACCGGTCGGCCTTGATCTTGCCACCGACGAACTTGCCTTCTATCCGCTGATCTATTGGCCGATCAGCCTCAACGCGCCGCTGCCCGATGCCGCAACAATGGCGCGGGTCGATACCTTCATGAAGCAGGGCGGCACCATATTGTTCGACACACGCGACCAGGGTGGAGGGGTGCTTGGCGGCACGGCGAACTCGCCGGAGGCGCAAAGGCTGCAATTGATGCTTGCGAGCCTCGACATTCCCCCGCTCGAAGCGGTGCCCAGCGACCACGTGCTCACCAAGGCCTTTTATCTGCTGACCAGCTTCCCCGGCCGCTATACCGGCGGGGATCTGTGGGTGGAGCAGTCGGTGGTGCGAAATGTCGAGGATGCCGACCGGCCTGCGCGCGCAGGCGACGGCGTCTCGACGATCCTTATTACCTCCAACGACCTCGCGGCGGCGTGGGCCATCGATTCGGGCGGCCAGGCCATGTTCCCCACGGCATCGGCGGACATCACACAGCGGGAAATGGCCTTCCGCTCGGGCGTCAACATCGTCATGTATGCCATGACCGGCAACTACAAGGCAGACCAGGTGCATATTCCCGCGCTTCTCGAGCGGCTTGGCCAGTGAGGGTTCGATGAACTTCAACCTTGCCTTCGCCCCGCAATTACCGATCTGGCTGATCGTCCTGCTCGCCGCCGCGTCCGGCCTGCTGGTGCTATGGGGCCTTTGGTCCGGCGTGCGCGGCTCATGGGTGCGCGCCGCTGCCTGGGCGATCATCGTGCTGGCGCTGACCAATCCTTCGGCGCAATTCGAGGAGCGCGAGCCGCTGAAGAGCGTCGCCGTCATCGTCACGGATGCGAGCGGCAGCCAGAAGCTGGACGGGCGCACGGAGCAAACCGAGGCGATCCGCGCCGCCCTTGCAGAACGGTTCGGCAGGCTCGATGCGTTCGAAATCCGCGAAGTCACGGTCGAGGACCTTGTGTCGGCGACGACGGATGTATCCACCGCGCTGTTCCGCGCACTCAGCGGTGCGTTGCAGGACGTGCCGCCCGACAGGGTCGCCGGCGCGGTTATGATCACCGACGGGCAGGTGCACGACATCCCGCAGTCGTTGGCGCAGATCGGCATCAACGCCCCGGTACACGCACTCATCACTGGCCGCGAAGACGAGCGCGACCGCCGCGTGGTGATTGACCAGGCGCCGCGCTTCGGCGTCGTCGGTGAAAGCTACGAGGTGGACTACCGCGTGCTGCAGACAGGTTTTCCCGAGGCGAGCGGGCCGGTGACGGTGACCGTGTTGCTTGACGGCGAATCGGTGGCGACGGACGAGGTTTCTCCCGGAATGCCGGCGCGTTTCGTCGCCGAGGTGGCGCATGGCGGCAAGAATATCATCGAGTTCCGCGTCGAGGCGGACCCGGAGGAAATCACCGACGTCAACAACCGGGCGTTTGTCACGCTCAACGGCATTCGCGAGAACCTTCGCGTGCTGCTCGTTTCCGGCGAGCCGCATCCGGGCGAGCGCACCTGGCGAAACCTCCTGAAATCCGACCCGTCTGTCGATCTCGTCCATTTCACCATTCTTCGTCCGCCGGACAAGCAAGACGGCACGCCGATCAACCAGCTCTCGCTGATCGCGTTTCCGACGCGCGAACTGTTCATCGAGAAGATCGACGAATTCGACCTCATCATCTTCGACCGCTACCGGCACCGGGGTATCCTGCCGCTGGTCTATTACGACAACATCGCGCGCTATGTGCGCGATGGCGGCGCCATGCTGATCGCCAGCGGGCCTGAAATCGGCGAGGGCGACAGCATTGCCGGGCCCTTGGGCGATGTCATGCCGGCGACGCCAAGCGGACAGACGATCGAAGCCAAGTTCAAGCCGATGATCGCGGAAACCGGGCTCAAGCATCCCGTGACACGCGGTCTCGAAGGCTGGTTGGACGGAAAGCCCGGCTGGGGCAGCTGGTTCCGGTCGGTTGGAGCCACCGATATTGAGGGCAGCACGGTGATGACCGGCAAGGAGGGCGCGCCGCTATTGGTGCTCAATCGCGCCGACGAGGGGCGCGTGGCGCTGTTCCTGTCCGATCACCCCTGGCTTTGGGCGCGCGGCTTTGAAGGCGGCGGCCCGCATGTGCAATTGCTTCGGCGTACGGCGCATTGGCTGATGAAGGAGCCGGAACTCGACGAGGAGCGGCTGACCGCAGTCTCCGACGGCCGCAAGGTGCTTATCCAGCGCCAAACGCTGGGCGAAGCGCCGGGCGAGGCGGTGGTAAAGTCGCCATCTGGCGCGGAAGTGGCCATCAAGCTTTCCGCCGGCGAGCCGGGAATGTTTTCCGGCGAGGCGGACGTTGCCGAGTTCGGCCTTTACAGTGTGACAAACGGCGATCTTTCGGCGCTGGTCCATGTCGGGCCGCCCAATCCACGCGAGTTCTCGGAAGTGACAAGCACCCTGACATCGCTCGCGCCGGTGCTGGAAGCGGCTCGCGGTTCGGTACGCCGCGCATCGGCTAGCGACATGCCCAGGCTTGTTCCGGTTCGCCAGGGCGCGGCTGCGTCCGGGCAGAACTGGATCGGGCTGGAGAATACGCAAGCGAGCGTCTTGAAGGGCATCAACCGCATCCCGTTGTTCTCGGGGCTGCTGGGCCTGGGATTGCTGATGCTCGCGCTTGCAGGCATGTGGGCGCGCGAAGGGCGCTGACAGCGCAATTCCCAGCCGAAAAAAGGCCGGCTTCAAGCCGGCCTTTCCATTTGATTTACGACCTTGAGAGACCTAGAGAACCACGACTTCTGCACCGACGCCGACCCGCTTGTAAAGGTCGATGACGTGTTCGTTGATCATGCGGAAGCAGCCGTTCGACGAGGCGGTTCCGATGGACTGCGGCTGGTTGGTGCCGTGGATGCGCAGGTAGGTGTCCTGCTTGCCCTGGTACAGATAGATGGCGCGCGCACCCAGCGGATTGTCCGGACCGCCGTCCATTCCCTCGGAATATTTGCCGTACTTCTTCGGATCGCGGGCGATCATGTCCTTGGTCGGGGTCCAGCGCGGCCATGGCTGCTTTGCGCCCACTGTCGTCTTGCCGGTGAAAAGCAGGCCTTCCTTGCCTACCGCAACGGCATAGCGCAGCGCTGTTGCCGGTGACTCGACGAAGTAGAGATATTTCGACTGCGTGTCGATGACGATCGTGCCGGGCTTGTATCCCTTGAAAGGTACGGTCACGGGAATGAATTCTTCTTTGACCTTGAACTTCTTCTTTTCCGGAACGGTGGCAAGTTTCTGGTCATATGCAGACTGCTCGGGCGAGAGGATTTCATCCTCCGGCTTGGGCGCATCAAAAAGGCCGAAGAAGAACTTCGGGCGTGTGCGGGCAACCACCTCGCCCGGCGCCAATCTAGCCGAGACTTCGACAGGCGGTTCCTTCTTCTTGAGCAGGCCGGCCTTCTTGACCGGTTCCTTTGCCTTCTCGGCGACCTTTTTGTTGGCAACGGTTTTCTTGTCCGCCGGCTTTTTTTCAGCTGTGTTCTTGGCGGGCTTGTTGCCTTCTTCCGCTGCGGCGGTTTCGGCCGTCTGCTCCGCCTTCGTGCCAATCGGCTTCTTGAGCACGACGGCAGCGGGTTTGGCCGGTGCGGCGCCGGTCACGGACGGCGTTTCAGCCTTCGCCACTGTCGGCGCCATGGCAGGCGGCGTCGCGGGCAATGTCAGTTTTGGCGCCGGGAGGCGGATGTCGGCGGTTGCAACAGGTGCGGCAGGCGCCTTGGCCATGCCAAGCGAAGGAGGGGTCGAAGCGATCGTCGACGACATTGCCGGGGCGGTCAGCGCCGCAGCAGGCTTTGCGTCTACGACGGCGTTATCGATCACTGGCGATTGCTGCGAAAGAGCAGGCGCTGCAGCGGTCGTCAAGGCAAGTGCGACAGCGAAAGCGAAAGAAGAGCTGTTTTTCATGGGTCAATCCGGCACGAAGGTTTCCGGCGGCAGGCCGGTGGCGACAAGCGGGCGGTTCACGCAAGCATATTGCGCGCCCTCTCGCTGCATGGAAAAACGTGTAAATCCTTAATTTCGCTTGTCAACGCGTCCCGCACGCCTTGAAGAAAGTTTCGCCCGTGCGTTGCATTATTGCAAATCGCGGACGGCCCGGCCCTTGTATCTTGCAAGCGCGCCGTTCTCGAGTTCGCAGTACAGCGTGCGCGCCGGATCTGCAGGTCCGGGCAGGAGAATCTGCCCATGTGGCACGACTTTGAAGCCGAACTTGGCGTAGTAGGGCTCGTCGCCGACGAGAAGGACGAATTTGTCGCCGCGTGCGCGGGCCGCGAACAATGACCGGTTCATCAACTCGCGGCCGATACCCATGCTCTTGTATTGTGGCGACACGATCAGGGGGCCGAGTACCAGCGCGGGTTCGCCACCGATGCGGATGCGGGTGAGGCGAATCGAACCGGCGAGGCTTTCCCGGCCAGCCGCGTCCTGCATCAGCGCGACGAAACTCAGATCCGATTCCGGGCACACGCCCTCGCGAAGCCGGAATGCGGCGCGCGCGAAACGCCCCGGCCCGAAGGCGGCTGCGGACAGGGCCTCGATCTCGCGGTCGAGGTCAGGCGTCTCGGGACGAATCCGAAGGGTGAAATAGATCATTGGCGTGTTCCGGCGGAAGAGGGCATTGGCCCGGCCGGAACGCGCTGCGGGGTGTCAGCGCTCCAGCCGGATCGACATGCGCGAACCGGTCGCAAAAAGCGCCGGCCGGGCATTCATTCGTCGTCGCAAACTGGACATCGCTTTGGTCTCGCGTGGGCCGACGAAATTTCTCACGGAAAATACGCCGAAAACGGTGGCGCGAATAACACAGGGCGAGGGTTGCGTCCAATCAAATGTGAAGGCGGAACGGCGGGGGTCTACGCAGCGTTCACCACGAAGGCCGGTTGCATGTGGTCCGCAGGTGAATAGATAGGCCATATCGACAAGGACAACCCGAGAGCGAGGCGAACAGATGGGATTGCTGGTGGATGGCGTCTGGCGCGACCAATGGTACGACACGTCGAAATCCGGCGGGAAATTCGTTCGCTCTGCTGCGGCGTTCCGCAACTGGGTGACAGCGGACGGCTCGCAAGGCCCGTCAGGTGCTGGCGGATTCAAGGCAGAGGCCGGCCGCTATCACCTTTACGTTTCGCTCGCTTGTCCGTGGGCGCACCGCACGCTCATCTTCCGCACCCTCAAGAAACTGGAGGACGCCATTTCGCTCTCCGTCGTCGACTGGTTCATGGCCAAGGATGGCTGGACCTTTCAGGAGCGCGACGGCGTCGTGACCGACACGGTCAACGGCACGCAGTTCCTCTGGCAGGTCTACAAAAAGGCGCAAGACGACTATTCGGGCCGCGTAACGGTACCGGTGCTGTGGGACAAGGAGCGCCGGACGATCGTCAGCAACGAATCGTCCGAAATCATCCGGATGCTGAACAGCGCGTTCGATGCGCAGGGAGATGCGGATCTCGATTTCTACCCCGAACCGCTTCGCGGACGGATCGACGAAATCAACGAGCGTGTCTATGCAACGCTCAACAACGGGGTCTATCGCTGCGGGTTTGCGACGAGCCAGGAAGCCTATGAGGAAGCCTATGGCGAACTTTTCGCCACGCTGGACTGGCTGGAGGAGATACTGGACCGAAACCGGTATCTCGCAGGCGGCCGGATCACCGAGGCCGACTGGAGGCTCTTCACAACACTGATCCGGTTCGACGCGGTCTACTACAGCCATTTCAAGTGCAACCGCCAACGCATCGAGGATTTCCCGAACCTTTCCAACTATTTGCGCGAACTTTTCCAGATTCCGGGCGTAAAGGAGACGGTGAATTTCGAGCACATCAAGGGGCACTATTTTGCCAGCCACGACATGATCAATCCGACGCGGATTGTTCCGCTTGGTCCACGGCTGGGTTTCTCGCGGCCGCATGATCGCGAAAGGCTGCGCGCTCACCAGTAGGGCGATGCGGCTTTCCCGGCGATCTCGGCAAGGCGGCGGGCGGTGCCGCGCGATACGTTTTCAGGAAGCATCGATGGCGCGAAGAATCGCGCCTCGGCGATTTCGAAATTGGGGTTGAAATCGCGCACCCGCCGCCATTGCGGGCAGCGATACAGAAGCACATGATCGCGTGCGCCGAGGCTGCGATTGAGATAGACGCCGAAAAGACCTGCCTCGCCCGCCAGTCGCAGCCCTGATTCCTCGCCGAGTTCCCGGTCGACCGCCTCGATCGCGGTCTCGCCGGGCGCAACGCCGCCGCCGGGAAAGTGCCAGCCAGGCATGTAGGTGTGGCGGACGAGCAGGATTGAGCCTTCGCCATCCTCCACGAATGCGCGCACCCCGATCGACAGCGGTGCAGCGTAGAGGCCGGCGCGGTGACGCAGCCAGCGGGCGATTCTGGTCATGTGCATGGCGCCATCACCCGGCGTGATCTTGTGCGAAGCCGGTGTCTGCATTATTCGCGGCTATCATGTTCAGGCTGGCCCATCTATCGGACATCCATTTGTCGCCCATGCCGGTCTTGCGGCGGCGGCAACTCATGTCCAAGCGCATCACCGGTTATGTAAACTGGCGGCGCAACCGCGTCCACACCCATCAGCCGGAGGTGTTGACGAGGCTTCTCGAAGATCTTGCCACGCGCAATGCAGACCATATCGCGGTCACTGGCGACCTCATCAATCTGGGTCTTGAAGCCGAAATCCAGAATGCCCGCGAATGGCTGGAAATGCTGGCTCCGCCGGAAAAGGTGACCGTGGTCTGTGGAAACCACGACGCCTATGTGCCTGGCGCGCTGTCAAAGGCGCTGAAACAGTGGCAGCCCTTTGTCGTCGGCGATGACAGGCGGCAAATCCGTGGCCAGCATGATTTCCCCACGCTGCGGCGGCGCGGCATGGTGTCCATCATCGGTTGCAATTCGGCGCGTGCAACGATGCCATTCCTGGCGACAGGGTTCTTTCGCGCAGGGCAGGCGAGGCGGCTTTCCGCGATCCTGGCGAAAGAAGGAAAGGAGGGGCGGTTTCGCGTCGTGCTGATCCACCATCCGCCGGTTCGCGGCGCCACGAACCCCTCCAAGCGCCTCAACGGGCAGTCGCTTTTTCGCAAGGTGATTGCCGAACATGGCGCTGAACTCGTGCTGCACGGGCACACCCATTTGAACACGATCCACACCATCGCAGGACCCGACGGACCGGTGCCGGTAGTCGGGGTTCCGTCCGGGGCGCAGGCGCCCTTGGCAGCGATGCGCAAGCCGGCGGCTCGCTACAACATCTTCGACATCTCCCAAACCGCAAAAGGCTGGTCGGTGGCGATGGAGGAATACGGCTATGGCGGGCCGGGATCGGCGGTCGAACTGGTCGCGAAATTGCAGCTTCGCTAGCGGAACGCCACAGCAATTGCCAAGCAGTCGCCAATTCCCTAACGGTGGCTTGTCTTCAACGTTTCACGGATCGCCTCGATGGAAAACAACCACGTTTCCTTGCCGCGCGCCTGCCGCGCCGTTGCCGATGCCGCGCGCGCCGCGGGGCTTTCGATCGACATCCGCATCATGGACGCCAGCACGCGCACGGCCGAGGAAGCGGCGGCGGCCTGCGGCTGCGAAGTCGGCCAGATCGTCAAGTCGCTGGTGTTCCAGGGCAAGGAAAGCGGCAGGCCGATCCTGCTCCTCGTCAGCGGGGCTAACCGGGTGAAGGAAAATGCCGTGGCGCGTGCCATCGGCGAAAAGATCGTACGGCCGGACGCCGATTTCGTGCGCGAAAAGACCGGCTTTGCCATTGGCGGCATTCCGCCGCTCGGTCACGCCGAGCCGCTGGAAACCTGGTTCGACGAAGCGCTTTTGCAATATCCGGTGGTCCATGCGGCGGCGGGAACGCCGAATGCCATTTTCGCCGTCGATCCGCAAAAGCTGCTGGCGGCCTGCGGCGGCAGGGCGATCACCGTTCACGAATAAGGCTGCTGCGGCCATGCGCCGGTCTGGCGCAAGGCTTCGCCCAACACGATCGCACCGGACAAGGCAAGGTTGATGGAGCGCGCAGCCGCGGCCATGGGAATGAGCAGGCTGGCATCGGCGGCTTCATGAACTTCCTGCGGAACGCCTGCAGATTCGCGGCCTAGCAGGATGACATCTGCTGCCTCGAAGGCGAATTGGTGATAAGGATGCGTGGCGCGGGTTGTCAGCAGCACGAGGCGGCGGCGCTGGTCCTTGCGCCACATTTCGAATGCTGCCCAGCTGGAATGCCGCCTTGTCGCCGCGATTTCGAGATAGTCCATGCCGGCCCGGCGCAACGCAGAGTCATCCATCCGGAACCCAGCCGGACCGATGACGTTGAGCACGGTGCCCGTGCAGGCGGCCAGCCGCAGCAAGGTACCGGTGTTGCCGGGAATGTCGGGCTGGTATAGCGCGAGTTCCGGCGCGGGGATGCTGGCGCGGGCATCCGGGTCGCCCTTGCGTTCCGTCATTTGGTCTCCTGAAGTGGAATGCCGGCAACAGGTTACACGATGTTCATGCGCTTGTTGTTGCCCGCGGGGGACAAAGCGCCATAAAGAGGTTGGCGGAGCGCTGCAAATGTTTGACTGGTTTGAAAAACGCATAAATCCATTTCCTTCCGAGGAACCCGTTCGCCCGCCGACGGGGCTGGTCGCGTTCTGCTGGCATTATTCCAGGGATGTGTGGCCCTGGCTCGTCGCCATGTCGGTGCTTTCCGCGCTGATTGCCATCGCCGAAGTGATGGTCTTCGGCTTCCTCGGCAGCATCGTCGACTGGCTTTCCGGCGCTGACCGCACCAATTTCCTGGAGACCGAATTCTGGCGGCTCGCCGGCATGGGGGTTTTCGTGCTCATCGTGCTTCCGGTTCTGGTTTTCCTTCACTCGACGATCATCCACCAGACCTTGCTGGGCAACTATCCGATGATCGCTCGCTGGCAGATGCACCGCTATCTGCTGCGCCAATCCATGGCCTTCTTCGCCAACGAGTTCGCCGGCCGCGTCGCGACGCGCGTCATGCAGACCTCGCTCGCCATCCGCGAGGCGGTGATGAAGCTGATGGACATCCTCGTGTTCGTCGGCGTCTATTTCATTTCCGTGCTGTTTCTTGTCGGTTCCGCGGACTGGCGGCTGATGCTGCCATTGATTCTGTGGCTCGTGGTCTATAGCGGCCTCATCGCCTACTTCGTTCCCAAGATGCGCGATGTTTCG
>JBGSJA010000038.1:0-12896 GCA_041742235.1 Salaquimonas sp.
CAAGCCAGGCAGGCTGCAGCATTGATCGAAAAAGCCCGCAATCCGTTGCTCGTTGCCGCCGGTTCGCGCTGGGACGATGCCGGCATCGCGGCCTTGCAGCAGGTTTCTGAGCGGTTCGGCCTGCCCGTTGCGGCGACCTTCCGACGGCAGGGCCTCTTCCCCAATGATCATCGAAATTTCGCCGGCGACATTGGCATCAACGTCAACCCGAAACTGGCGCAGCGCGTGCGCGACGCCGATCTGCTGCTGCTGGTCGGCAGCCGCTTTTCCGAAATTCCCAGCCAGGGGTTCGAACTGCTCGACATTCCCGCGCCGCGGCAGACGCTGGTTCACGTGCATCCTGGCGCCGAGGAGATCGGACGGATATACACGCCGCATCTTGGCATCAATGCCGTGCCGGGCAGCTTCTTGGAGGCCTTGCTGGAAACCGATGCTGTCGCCGATTTTTCTGTGCTGGCGCAGGCTGCGCATGCCGATTACGAGGCCTGGAGCGGGCAGCCGCCCAAGGGGGTAGGCAAGGTGACGATGTCGGCGGCGGTGGCGCATTTGCGCGACGCGCTCGACGGCATCGAAATCATCACCAATGGCGCGGGCAACTACGCAAGCTGGCTGCACCGCTTCATGCGCTACCGGCCGGGCATGCAGCTTGCCCCGACCTCCGGTTCGATGGGCTACGGCCTTCCGGCGGCTATCGCGGCAGCGCTGCGCCATCGTGGGCGCGAGGTCTTTGCCTTCGCCGGCGACGGCTGCTTCCAGATGACCGGCATGGAATTTGGGGTCGCCGTTGAACACGGGCTGAAGATCCGTTCCGTGGTTTGCGACAACGGCATCTATGGCACGATCCGCATGCACCAGGAACGCGAGTTTCCAGGACGCGTCGAGGCGACGAACATGCGCAACCCGGACTTTGCCGCCTGGGCGCGCAGCTATGGCGCACAAGCCTTCACGGTGGAAAGCGATGCGGATTTTCCCAGTGCCCTTTCGGCGGCGCGCGCGGTGGAAGGCCCGGCGCTCATCCATCTCAAGCTCGATCCGCGCGACATCGCGCCCGGCCGCACGATCGACGCATAGCCGCCAGAAAAAACCGGATGATTTGCCGCCTCGCCTCCTGTATAAGCGCGCTCGCGCGCAATTCCGCGCCGGGCCGCTTTAGCTCAGTTGGTAGAGCACATCATTCGTAATGATGGGGTCAGGTGTTCGAGTCACCTAAGCGGCACCATTTCAGCATGTGACCAAGCAGGATTGGCGGTGCGGCAATCGGGTCGAAAGCCAAGTCGGTCGCCGGTTCCACGGAAACACCCCGGAACAAGGCCGATCGGCCCCATCAAGTTGAAGAGCAGCGGAAAGAGCTTGCCGGCGAGGAGCCAGACATCCGTTGTCTGTTCCATCTAGAGGCTCCAGTACAGGCTGAGTTGAAGGGTCGACCAGTTCTGTCGGGCGCCGATGTTGCGCAACGCCTCCCCCGGAATGGCGTGGGAGGCAACACCCTGCAGATAAAGATTCCGGTTGATTGCCCAGCGCGCCGAAAGCGTGAACTCCTGGCCGATATCATGTGAAGAGAGCCTGCCCAGGGCAGGGTTCGAGCCGAGATTGTTCAACTCCGGCGCCATGAGCTTGTGGTAGTCGAAAGTGACGTTCAGTGTTTCGGCCGGCACGAGGTTCAGCTGCACCCGGTGGGTGGCCAGGTTCGAGTTGGAGAAAAGCTTTCCGAAGGAGATGCCCTGCAGCCAGATGCCAAGTCCGGTGGAGAGGAGGGAATCGAAGCGTTCATATGTCGCGGTGCCGGGATCGTCGCCCGAAAACATCGCATAGCGATAGGTGATGCTCGGTGTCCACCGCGCTTCGCGCGCGATGTAGCCGAGCGTGCCGTATCCGGCCCAAGTCGAGATCGTATGACCCGGGTGGAACTGGTGCGCGAGTTCGCCTTCCGCCAGGAAGCCGTCGAAGAGAAGATCGCGAAACTTGAGATGACCCGCGACGGTATTGAGCCCTTCACGCTCGAGCAGCAGCCCTTGCGGATTGGCATAGGTGGATTTCGAGCGGGGAATGGTGATCACCGTGCCATCCAAAGACACCTTGTCGTTGAAGGCATAGCCGACATTGGCGCCAAGAAACGTGCTGTCGCTTTCGAGTTCCTCGAGCTCGTTAGGGTCGATGTAGAACGCGTTGAAGCTCCAGCCGCCGAAGCGCCCGTCGGCCAGCACGGAGAAATCGTTGGCAAGGCGGGGACCCAGATAGGTTGCCCCGCGCGGCCCTACATTGCTCGAGCCTCGCACCAGATTGACGAGGAAGCCGTCATTCAGCGTGTAGTTCTGGCGGCCGATGGAAAGCTTGGCGCGGTCGCGCGTTTGCGCGTCGGCATACAGAATTCCCGCATAGGCCTTTTCGATCGCATCGAAGTCGCGTTGCCCGTCCTGGAAAATGTCCTGGCCGACGGTCCACGTCGTCATGCCCGTCAATGCGCCGAAGGCATAGAGCGGCTGGTCGCCAAGCTGGGTGGCAAAGCCGCCGCCGAGTTCGAGGCTTCCCTCCGTCCAGCTGGCCCGGTTGCCGGGGAGATTGCCTGCGAGCGGATTGAACGCATTAAACATTTCCGGCTGGCCGAACCAGGCATTGCCATCGGAGTAAACGCCCAATCCACCCGCCACGATGGCGGTATAGAGGCTGCGCCCGTCCTTGTAGAGGATGGGAAAATCGGAAAACTCGCCTGCCAGCACTCCTTGCGGAGCGGTGTTGGCGTCCGCCGGCGGCGCGGCATCCACAAGGAACTCTATGCGTACGCTGTTCGCGCCGGCCGGCAGCAAGCGGTAGTTGACATTCGCAACCGGTGTTTCGCGCTCCATGCGCGCCAGCAGGCCGGCGATCTCGATCGTGCTGAAACGGGCGCCGGGCAGTTCTCGGGCAAACCTGCGAACCGCGTCGAGGGCGGCCTTGTCGCGCACGCTGTCGCCGGAACTTTCCGCCAGGGTAGCGGTGACTGAACTGACAGGCACATCCTCTGCCTGGCGCGTTTGGGTCAGGTAGTTCGGGTGGGTCGACGATTCCTGCGCGAACGCAAACCGGCCGGACAGCACAGGGAGAAAGAAGAAGACTGCGGCGATGGCGCAATGCCCCGGCCGGAACGGGCGCGTGGCCTTCCCGCTTCCGGTCATTTTCCAAAAATACGGACGACCGATCCGCCGCCATGGATATTGATTGTCTGTCCGCTCACCCAGCCCGAAGCCGGGGAGCAAAGCCACAGCATGGCGTTCGCGACATCCTCGGCACGGCCCGGCCGGCCGGTCAGGCTGTCGGGATGCATGAGCCGTTCCTGCATCTGTGGGTCAATGCCGGCATCGGCATAACCCTCTGTCATGACGGTTCCGATCAGGACGGAATTGACCCGCACGCGCTTGGCCAGGAGATGGGCGATGGAGATCATCATTTGGTTGAGCGCCGCCTTGGCGGTTGCATAAGGCAGGATGTCGTAGGCGGGGGTGGCGGAGGAAAACGAACCGGAATTCGTGATCGTCGGGTTCGCCGACTTCTCCAGAAAGGGCAGACAAGCCATGCTCATGCGGTAGGCGCTGATGGTGTTGAGCTTGTAGGATGCTATGAATTCCTCCTCGGGGATCGCTGACGGATCTTCCTGCCTTCCGCCCCATCCGACATTGTTTACGAGCGTTGAAATTCCGCCGAACGCTTCGACGGTCGTCGCCACAACCTTGTCGATGGCGGTCTTGTCGGTCACGTCGCAGGCCATGCCGCGGCAGTCGTTTCCGGTTTCCTTCGCGATTTGCGCAGCGGTCTGTGCGGCCTTTTCGCCATTGAGGTCGGCGATCACGACCTTCGCGCCGGCTCCGCTCAGCATCTTGGCGATGCCAGCCCCGATGTTCTGGGCGCCGCCGGTGATGATCGCGTTGTGGCCGTTCATGCGGAATTCGGCAAATGCGTCATAAGTCACGGATAGTCCTCCGAATGTTGCGATTTGCGGCGCCGCCGCTTCAGTCGAGTTCCTGGACGCCGCCGCCCGAAACGGTCAGCACCTGCCCGCTGATCCAGGACGAGGCGGGCGAACACAGGAAGAGCGCAGCATAGGCAATGTCCTGCGCCTCCCCGAGGCGGCCAAGCGGCGTGTGCTTGAGCATCGCTTTTTCGACCTGGGGGTTCAGCACCGAAGCCAGGGCATCGGTCTTGATGGCGCCAGGAGCGATGGCGTTGACGCGCACGCCCATGGCCCCGAGGTCGAAGGCGATGTTGCGCGTGAGGTGGTTCACTGCCGCCTTCGAAGATGCGTAGGACGCCATTTTCCGGTTCTTGTTCTCGCCTGCCATCGACGAGATGTTGAGGATCGCGCCATACCCCGCCGATTGCATGTGCGGCGCGGCCAATTGCGTCAGGCGGAAAAGCGAAAAGACGTTGAGCTCATAGGCCCACCGGAAATCGTCCATCGGCATGTCGAATGGCTTTGGTCCTCCGCCGCCGGCATTGTTGACGAGGATGGTAAGCTTGCCGAACCGGTCGAGCGCAGCGGTGACCGCCCGTTCCAGTTCGCTTTCCTTCGTTACATTGCAGGCAAGGCCAATTGCCTTTCCGCCTTCCGCGACGATGTCGGCCGCAACGGCCTCTGCGGTTTCGGGCTTCAGGTCGCTTACGACGACAGCAGCGCCCGCACCGGCGAAAAGCCGCGCGATCCCCCGCCCGATGCCTGCCCCTGCGCCGGTCACCAAGGCGACCTGGCCATCCAGGCGGAATTTGTCTGGATCGAACATTCAACATCTCCGTCGATAGCGGGAAAGAATTATTTCATACCACTGCCGGCGAGCGGCTACGAGCCAACACGTGCCCAAAATGAGCAGGCCGGTCCGGCTTCGGTCCGAGCGCCACGGGGCAAAAAAGAATAGAGGATTTGCAATATATTCGCCGCAACGCCGCGCGGATACATCGTCTTGCCTTGCTGGGCGTGGTAAAATTTTGCGACTCAAGCATGGAGAGAGGCCGTGGCCATTCCCGTTTCATACACCCGCAGCCAGATCGGGTTGCACTGGTTGATCGCAGCATTGGTGTTTTTCCAGATCTTCTTCCACAATGGCATCGAGGAACTGTGGCGCGCGCGCATGGAGGGTTCTGTGCCCAACGAACCTTCGCCGACGCCGCACACCATCGCAGGCCTGCTCATCTTCGTGCTGATGATCTGGCGCGTGGTGCTTCGGCTTCGCCATGGCGCACCGCCGCCGCCGGTTGACGAGCACCCGGCGCTTCGTTTTCTGGCCGCCGCAGTGCATGTGCTTTTCTACGTGCTGTTGCTCGGCATGCCGCTATCGGGCGCAGTCGCCTGGTTCGGCGGCTTCGCGCTGCCGGCGCAAGCGCATGGCGTTGCCGCCAAGGTCTTGATCGCGCTGGTGATCCTGCATGTGGTTGCGGCGCTCGCCCACCGCTTCTGGTTCAAGAGCGGTGTGATGGAGCGCATGGTGCGGCCCGGCTGAAAACGGGCCGTCTCACCGCCAGAAAGGCTTTGCCCGCTTGAACTTCTTCCAGGCCCGGGCCAGGTGCCCCGCGGCGTCCGCGTCAGTGCGCCTGAAATCCTCCATGATCGTGCGCCGGACCTGCGCCAGCGCAAGCGAATCCGCGCCGGGCAAATTGTCGAGAAATGCGCCGGCCGCAACGAGATCGTTATGTGCGCCGAGCAAGTCCTGGAGAGCGCCGGTCGCGGACAGCAGTCTTGTGTATCGCCGCCTGGCTCCGAAAGTTTCATGGAAAAATGCGGTTCCGTATCGCAATTTCTTGAGCGCAATGCGCAGTTCGTGCCGGCCTTCGTCGTCTAGCCGCGAGAAATGCCGCCCATGCTTGCGCGCCCGCCTGTAAAGGCGGCCCAGCACCTTGCGGGGACCGGCCACGCGATACGGCAGGGAACTGGTGAGGAAGGCCTTGGTATCGCGCAACAGCGCCTTCGCATCAGCGCCGGCAAGGAAGGCGCGCGCATCGGCATGGCAATGAAGGCGGTACGCCTCGACGATCTCGAGCAGTTTGCCGGTATTTGCGGCATCGCCGTGATCCGGTATGTCCCGCCCGATGCGTGCGGCGAAGACATCGCCTTCGCGGGCAGGGCCGGTGGCGGCAAACACAAGGCGCGCCTGTGCAGCCAGACCGGCGATACGCGCATTGCCTTCATGGTCTTTGAGGATCGAGAAGGCGGTGCGCATGCGGCGCAGGGCTATCCGCAGCCGGTGGAGTGCTTCCGCGTCGCCATTGGCAAGGTAGGTTTTGCGGTTCGACGTGAATTCGCGCAGCCCGTCCGCAAGGCCCGCAAGGACAGGGCTTTGCCGCCCATAGACCAATGCCGAGCCGGCCATCTTGTCCATCGCCTGTGTTCTCCCCGTCTACGCCAGAAGATATGGCGCACGTGCCGTCACGGCAAATATTGGCGAATGGCGTTGTTGCAGGAAGTTGCGCGGGCCATGGACTTTCACGTCCGCCGATGCAATTTTAAGGTTGATTCCCGCGATACTCACGGCAAATACCATCGCAAAAGGTGCGAGGAAAGGCCAGCGTGTTCGACGAATTGAAGGCACTGATCTTCGGCAAGGGCAAGGCCGCGAAAGCAGGTGAAGGCTTTCGCGCCGACGATTTGCAACTGGCCGAGGCCGCGCTGATGTTCCATGTCATCGCCGCAGACGGAACCGTTACCGCCGACGAGCGCAAGCGGCTATCCGCCCAGCTTTCCGACAAGTTCGGGCTGTCGGCCGGCGAAGCGAAACGGTTGATCGAGGAGGCGCGGCAGGCCGACAGCGAGGCTGTCGACCTCTACACATTTACCCGCACGCTCAAGCGCGAACTTGATCCGGTCGCGCGGCTGGCGATTGTTCGCGATCTTTGGCAGATGGTCTATGCGGACGGCGAGGTGCATGAATTCGAGGACAACATCGTGTGGCGCGTCGCCGAACTGCTCGACGTGGAGGCGCGCGACCGGCTGGCGCTGAAGCAGTCGGTCCGTGGCAATGCCGGTCCGAAAGACTGAGGCCGCCGTGATCATCGAGAAGCGAAGGCCAGGCCAGCCGCAGATCCTCATCGTGCTTCACCAGGAGACTTCGTCCCCCGGCCGTGTCGGCATGATATTGCAGCAAATGGGCTATGCGCTCGACATCAGGCGCCCGCCCATGGGGCAGGATTTGCCCGCGACCATGGAAGACCATGCCGGGGCAGTGATTTTTGGCGGGCCGATGAGCGCCAACGACCCCGACGAATACATCAAGCGGGAGATCGACTGGATTGCCGTGCCGCTGAAGGAAAACAAGCCCTTCTACGGCATTTGCCTAGGCGCGCAGATGATGGTCAAGCAATTGGGCGGCAAGGTGTGCTGCAACGAGCGCGAATTTGCCGAGATCGGCTATTATCCCATAATGCCCACGGAGCATGGCAGCGCGCTGATGGACTGGCCGACGATGATCTACCAGTGGCACCGCGAGGGGTTTTCAATGCCGTCCGGCGCGACGCTGCTGGCGACGGGAGAGGAATATCCGAATCAAGCGATCCGCGTCGGCGACAAGGCCTTTGGGGTGCAGTTCCATGCCGAACTGACCTTCGCCATGCTGAACCGCTGGACAATCCGCGGGGCGCATCGTTTCGTGCTCAACGGCGCGCAGGATCGCGACCGGCATATCGAGGGGCGCTACATGTACGACCCTGCAGTGCGCCGCTGGCTGCATGATTTCCTGCAGATTTGGGTAGGTCCGGCGCAGCCTCCCGAAAGCGTGGCTGGGTCTCGGGATGCCGCAAGCGCGCAAGCGGGTTGAAGATCGCCTGCCACAAGGCTAGATGAAGGTGTCCCTCGGCCGGTTCCCGGAGAATTGAATGCGCGCGCTCCTCGACGTTGTCCTCGTCGTCCTCGACATCTATGTCTACATCATCATCGCGATGGCCGTCTTCTCCTGGCTGGCGGCCTTCAACGTCGTCAACCAGCGCAACCAGGTGGTGGCGACGATCGGCGACGTGCTCTACCGACTGACCGAGCCGCTGCTGCGGCCAATCCGGCGCTACATGCCGAACATGGGCGGCATCGACCTTTCGCCGCTGGCATTGCTGCTTGGAATATTCCTGCTGCAGCGCATCATCGCATATTACATCTATCCCAACGTTTTCTGACGCGATTGGCGGGTTTCGTCGAACCTGCGCAAGGCGGCGTGCGGCTCAGGATCCGGCTGACACCCAACGCGCGCAAGGAAGGCTTCGGCGGCCCTCATCAAGACAGCGCCGGGCAGGTTTGGCTCAAAGCATCCGTGCGCGCCATAGCGGATGACGGAAAGGCGAACGAAGCTTTGGTGGCGCTTGTCGCCAAGACGGCCGGGATCGCCAAGGGCCGCATAGCGGTAGCCTCCGGGCACACGAACCGGGCCAAGGTGCTGTTCGTCAGCGGGGCGAGCGACGCCGAAACCGCGGCGCTGGCGGCGCTGGGTGGCTGATCATGCCTTCGCGTATTTCGCCCGCTCGATTGCCTCGGTGATCATGCGGCGAGCGTCGGCCGCCCCCATCCATTCGCCGATCTTCACCCATTTGCCGGGCTCCAGATCCTTGTAATGCTCGAAAAAGTGCTGGATCTGCTGCAGCGTTATGTCGGGCATGTCCGAGAACTCATGCACATTCTCGTAGCGTTTGGTCAGCTTGGGCGAGGGCACGGCAAGCACCTTTTCGTCCTTGCCGGCATTGTCTTCCATGACGAGCACGCCGATGGGGCGCACATTGATCACGCAGCCGGGAACCAGCGGCCTTGTGTTGGCGATCAACACATCGATCGGGTCGCCGTCTTCCGAAAGCGTGTGCGGCACGAAGCCGTAATTTCCGGGGTAGGACATCGGCGTGTAAAGGAACCGGTCGACCACAAGGGTGCCTGCCTCCTTGTCCATCTCGTACTTGATCGGCTGTCCGCCAACCGGGACCTCCACGATCACGTTCACGTCGTGGGGAGGATTGTTTCCGATGGAAATCGCGTCGATGCGCATGGGGTATCCCGTGGCTGGAGAACTCTGGCAGGAAATCGCTAATACCGTTCCTGCCGATACACCGCAATCCGACGTTGGGAGAGGCGTTGATGGCGTTGCCCTTGCGATAACTACAGAAAAGCGACAAATTTCTTGCGGGGAGGGGGACAGCCATGCTCGCGAACGCCAGACACTCGGCCAAGGCCGGCATAGCGGCTGTCATTTTTCTTGTCGCGCAGGGCATTGCCGACGCCGGAGAAATTGTCAGTGACTACACGGACCTAGATCTTGAAGGCGGCTGCACCTGGGATTCGCTCGATCATCTGAGCGAATCTGAAAAGGAGGAGATGCTGGGCAATTCGGCGGTCTGCCGGGGTCTTCCGGGCTATCCCGTGCATTTCTCCGAGTTTGACCTGCGGCAATATGCAGCTTTCGGCGAAGTCGACGAGGACGGCCGTGTCCCCGGCGGCTTCGCGGAGTTCAACCGCACCGGCGGCAAGATCGAGTGGCGCATCGATGACGGCGAACCGATAGCCGCCATCCTGCGCTGGCATATCGAAATTCCCGATCCGACGACTGGCATGATGAGCAAGGCGCTGGAAGGGCAGGTGCTGGTCGTGTCGAGCGTTGCGCAACCGGGCGACGGGCGGGGCTCATGCCCTGTGGCCTATGTCGATGCACGCGAGAACGCCAATGCCAATGAACTAGCGCGTGAACTTGCCGACAGCCTTGCCCGGGATTTCACCTGCGGCAAGGACAGGCCGGCATGGCACGGGAAACGCGGCCCATTGTCGGGAAATCCGGTCGAAACGGTCGAATAAGGGCTCAATCCCAGGCGAAAGCGTATTTCGCGAGGCGCTTGCCGTCGAAGAATTCGGCGCCTTCGGCAACCGCCTTGCCACCGGCGTTTTCGTAGAACGAAATCGCCCGCTGATTGTCAGCGAGCACCCAGACGACGGAGCCTTTGAGGCTGCGACGCTTCAATTCGCCGCGGGCCGCAAGAAAAAGCCGGGTGCCGAGGCCCACGCCCTGATATTCCGGCAGCAGATAAAGCTCATAAACCTCGCCGTCATAGGGCAAGGTCTTTACACGGTTGCGGCCGAGCGTGGCATAGCCGACGACGCTGCCGGCGATCTCAAGAACGAGTACGATGGTGGAGCGGCGAATGGCATCCGCCCACCATTTTTCGCCGCGGCGGCGCACCATCTTGGTCAGCGCGCCATGCGGCACCATGCCGGTATAGGCGTTGGTCCAGGCTGCATCATGGACGCTTGCGATTGCGCCTGCATCCCGCGGTCCGGCCCGCCTTGTTTCTATCGCCAACGTACCCATGGCTTCGATGATAAGTTAACAAGGCCTTACCGGACAAGGGGCTTCACCGCTTTTTCAACCAGGCATCCAGGACTGAAAAAACAAGGGCGCGGCCATGCCGCGCCCCTTGCATTCGTGGCTTTTTCAAGTCTCACCCAGCCAGGCTGGCGGCGCGGCTCTTTTCAAATCGCTTGCGGTCGTTCGGGTCGAGGTAGAGCTTGCGCAGGCGGATGGATTTCGGCGTGACTTCGACCAGTTCGTCGTCCTGGATCCAGGCAAGCGCGCGTTCCAGCGTCATGCGCACCGGCGGGGTCAGGCGCACCGCCTCATCCTTGCCGGCGGCGCGGATGTTGGTGAGCTTCTTGCCCTTCAGCACGTTCACTTCAAGATCGTTGTCGCGCGTGTGGATACCGATGATCATGCCCTGGTACACCTTGACGCCGGCATCGATGATCATCGGGCCGCGATCCTCTAGGTTCCAAAGGGCGTAAGCAACCGATTCGCCCGCCTCGTTGGAAATCAGCACGCCGTTGATGCGGCCGGGCAGTTCGCCCTTGTATGGCTCGTAGGCGTGGAAGAGCCGGTTCATCACCGCGGTGCCGCGCGTGTCGGTGAGCAATTCCGACTGGTAGCCGATCAGGCCGCGCGTCGGGGCGTGGAAAACCAGTCGTTGGCGGTTGCCGCCGGAGGGGCGCAGCTCGACCATTTCGGCCTTTCGCTCCGACATCTTCTGCACGACGATGCCCGCATGTTCCTCGTCGACGTCGATGACGACTTCCTCGACCGGCTCCAGCAGGCGGCCGCTCTCGTCCTTCTGCATCACCACGCGGGGCCGCGAGACGGCCAGTTCGAAGCCTTCGCGGCGCATGGTCTCGATGAGAACGGCAAGCTGCAACTCGCCGCGTCCTGAAACGAAGAAGCTGTCCTTGTCTGCCGATTCCTCGATCTTGAGCGCGACATTGCCTTCCGCCTCGCGCAGCAGCCGGTCGCGGATGACGCGGCTCGTGACCTTGTCGCCTTCGGTGCCGGCAAGCGGTGAATCATTGACGATGAAGGACATCGTCACGGTCGGGGGGTCGATCGGCTGCGCAGGCAGCGGCACGTTCACCGACGGGTCGCAGAAGGTGTCGGCGACGGTGCCCTTTGAAAGGCCCGCGATGGCAACGATGTCGCCGGCATGGGCCTCGTCGATCGGCTGGCGTTCGAGGCCGCGAAAGGCGAGGATCTTCGAGATGCGACCGGTTTCCAGCAGCGCGCCTTCATGGGAAAGCACTTTCACCGCCTGGTTCGGCTTGATCGATCCCGATTCGATGCGACCGGTGATGATGCGCCCCAGGAACGGGTTTGCCTCCAGGATCGTGCCGATCATGCGGAACGGACCTTCGTGAACGGTCGGCGGCGGCACGTGCCGAAGCACGAGTTCGAACAGCGGCGCAAGGCCGTCTTCCTTCGGGCCTTCCGGCTTTTCGGCCATCCAGCCGTCGCGGCCCGAACCATAAAGGATCGGGAAATCAAGCTGCTCGTCGGTTGCGTCGAGCGCGGCGAAGAGGTCGAACACCTCGTTGACCACCTCGACATGGCGTGCGTCGGGCCGGTCGATCTTGTTGATCGCGACGATCGGCTTCAATCCAACCTTGAGCGCCTTGCCGACCACGAACTTGGTCTGCGGCATCGGCCCCTCGGCAGCGTCGACAAGCACGATGGCGCCATCCACCATGTTGAGGATGCGCTCAACCTCGCCGCCGAAATCGGCGTGGCCGGGGGTGTCGACGATGTTGATGCGCATGTCCTTCCAGTCGACCGAAGTCGCCTTGGCAAGGATGGTGATGCCGCGTTCCTTTTCGAGGTCGTTGCTGTCCATCGCCCGTTCGGCGACGCGCTGGTTCTCTCGAACCGAGCCGGATTGTTTCAGCAACTGGTCGACCAGCGTGGTCTTGCCATGGTCGACGTGGGCGATGATCGCAATGTTGCGCATTTTCATGGGGGTTCACCAAAAAGCAAAAAGCCGGCCACGGATGCGGCGGCCGGCAGGATTTGGCGTGCTCATACAGGTTTTTTCGCAAGTGCGAAAGAGCGGTTTGGGCAAACGCGAATTTGCGTCAGGAAAGGCCGCGCTTTCGCATCATCGCCTCCGCGCTCGGCAGGCTGCCGCGGAAGGCCTTGTAAAGCTCCTCCGGGTCTCGCGAGCCGCCGGCGGCGTAGATGTGCTCGCGCAGCCTTGCCGCAACCTGCGGGTCGAACGGATCGCCGGTCTCCTCGAAGGCGGAGAAGGCGTCCGCGTCCAGCACTTCCGACCACATGTAGGAATAATAGCCGGCTGAATAACCATCGCCGGAGAACACGTGCTGGAAATGCGGGGTGCGGTGCCGCATGACGATTTGCGAGGGCATGTCGATCTCGGCAAGCTTGGCCGCCTCGAACGCCATGGGATCGGCAACTTCGCCCGCGGTATGGAAGGCCATGTCGACAAGCGCCGAAGACGTGAATTCGACCGTGTTGAAGCCGGCGTTGAAATTGCGGGCGGCAATCACCTTGTCGAGCAGGGCCTGCGGCATTGCTTCGCCTGTTTCATGATGGCGGGCAAATTCGGAGAGGATCTGCGGCGTCGTCAGCCAATGCTCGTAGAGCTGC
>JBGSJA010000039.1:0-8008 GCA_041742235.1 Salaquimonas sp.
CCGACCCGGTACCGCGAGGCGGTGCGCAATTTCAACGCGTTCAACACGGACCTTGAAGCCTGCCGGGCCGTGTTCGATCCGCGTGCGGACAATCTGCTGCGTTTCCTGGAGCAGATGTCGAGCACGATCGGCAGCACGTCGGACATCCTCAACGACCAGATCCGCGCCAGCGACGCAGGCTGGTTCGATCCGCGCGCCGACGACCGGTTCTGGTTTGCCTATGGCCAGCTCTACGCGCTCAACGGCATCATGTCCGGTGCGCGCTCCGACTTCCGCGATGTCGTTGCGGAGCGCAACCTGACGCGGACCTGGGACGAATTGTCGACGCAGTTGCGGGCGGCGCTGAACATCCGGCCGCTGATCATCTCCAATGGCGACGAGTCGGCATTCATCATGCCTTCCCATTTGGCGACGATGGGCTTCAACCTGCTGCGGGTGCGCGCAAACATTACCGAAATGCGCGATATTCTCGACCGTTAGTCCCGGAGCCATGCTCCGGTCCTGTCCCTAAACCAACGCGGCAATGGAAACGATGGCGATCGCGAAAGCGATCGTCATTGCTATTTCGAGATCATAGGTCATGCAGAGCCTCCAAACGGAAAACTGACGCTACAACTGTAAGTTTGTTTTTACAACCTAGCACGTCTAGAAATTGTGACATATGTGCCGTGTCGCAATTGCCGCATTGAACGGCCTGTTTTGAACGGCAGGAATTTCCCATTCAGGATTTAACCCGAACGCCGGGACTCCGGCGTTTTTCGCCAGAAGGGGAACGAAATGGCCGAATTCAAGACCGACATCGAGATCGCGCGCGCCGCAAAGAAACAGCCGATCAAGGATATCGGCGAGAAGATCGGCATTCCCTACGAGCACCTGCTCCCTTACGGGCACGACAAGGCGAAGATTTCTGCCGAGTTCATCGCGTCGAAGCGCGGCGGCAAGGACGGCAAGCTCATCCTCGTGACAGCGATCAACCCGACGCCGGCCGGCGAAGGCAAGACGACCACGACCGTGGGCCTCGGCGACGGTCTCAATCGTATCGGCAAGAAGGCGATCGTGTGCATTCGCGAGGCATCGCTCGGGCCCAATTTCGGCGTCAAGGGCGGCGCGGCCGGCGGCGGCCATGCGCAAGTGGTGCCGATGGAGGACATGAACCTCCACTTCACCGGCGATTTCCATGCCATCACGACGGCGCACAACCTCCTGTCGGCGATCATCGACAATCACATTTATTGGGGCAATGAACTCGGTATCGACACCCGGCGCGTTGTCTGGCGGCGTGTCATGGACATGAACGACCGGGCGCTGCGCGAAATCATCTGCTCGCTCGGCGGCGTTGCGAATGGTTACCCGCGCGAAGCCGGGTTCGACATCACCGTGGCCTCCGAAGTCATGGCGATCCTGTGCCTTGCCAATGACCTCAAGGATCTGGAGCGCCGGCTCGGCGACATCATAGTTGCCTACAAGCGCGACAAGACGCCGATCCGTGCGCGCGACCTCAAGGCCGATGGCGCGATGACCGTGCTGCTGAAGGATGCAATGCAGCCGAACCTCGTCCAGACGCTCGAAAACAATCCGGCCTTCGTGCATGGCGGCCCCTTCGCCAATATCGCCCATGGCTGCAACTCGGTTGTCGCGACCACGACGGCGCTGAAGCTTGCCGATTACGTCGTGACGGAAGCCGGTTTCGGGGCCGACCTTGGCGCGGAGAAGTTCTTCGACATCAAGTGCCGCAAGGCCGGCCTCAAGCCCGCCGCCGCCGTGATCGTGGCGACCGTTCGCGCCATGAAGATGAATGGCGGCGTGAAGAAGGAAAACCTCGGCGCCGAGAATGTCGAAGCCGTCAAGAAAGGCTGCGCCAATCTCGGGCGACACATCGAAAACGTGAAACAGTTCGGCGTGCCCACTGTCGTGGCGATCAACCATTTCGGCACGGATACCGAAGCCGAGATCGCGGCCATGAAGGACTATGTCGCAAGCCAGGGCGCCGATGCGATCCTTTGCAAGCACTGGGCGCATGGCTCGGCCGGCATCGAGGAACTGGCGCACAAGGTGGTGCAGCTCGCCGAGGGCGGCTCGGCGCAGTTCTCGCCGCTCTATCCCGACGAGATGAGCCTGTTCGACAAGATCGACACCATCGTGAAGCGCATCTATCGCGGGTCGGAGGCAATTGCCGACAAGAGCGTGCGCGACCAGCTCAAGGCATGGGAAGATGCCGGGTACGGCAATCTGCCGGTGTGCATGGCCAAGACCCAGTACTCCTTCTCGACCGATCCGAATTTGCGCGGCGCGCCAACCGGCCATGCCGTCCCGGTCCGCGAAGTTCGCCTTTCCGCCGGTGCGGGCTTCGTTGTCGCCATCTGCGGCGAGATCATGACCATGCCGGGGCTGCCAAAAGTCCCGTCGTCGGAAAAGATCTTCCTCAACGAACAGGGCCAGATCGAAGGACTGTTCTGACAGCCCGGCCTTGAGGTCCGGCAGGCTTTCGCGTAACGGCTGCCCTTGAAAGCGAGGGCTGCCATGAAACCTGCAACGCGGGCCGGCTTTGTCGAAAATGCCACCCGGATTGCTGCTGTCAGCATTGTTGTCGCAATCGCCGTGCTGGTCCTGAAGGCAGTGGCCGCATGGCTTTCCGGCAGCGTTGCGCTACTTTCGGATGCGGTTGAAAGCGTCGTCAACGTGGTGACCGCAACCGCGGCGCTTGCCGCAGTCCGCTACGCGGCCCGGCCGGCCGACGAGAACCATCCCTATGGCCATGACAAGGCGGAGTATTTTGTGGCGCTTCTGGTAGCGCTCCTGATCGGCGCCGCCGCATGGTCGATTTTCGAGCGGGCCTGGGAGGCCTGGAACGAGGCTGCGCCCGTTGCGCCGCCAGCCTCGGCCTATGTTGCAAACATCGCAGCCGGCCTGCTCAACGGCGGCTGGTGTTATCTTCTGGTCACGCGGGGCAGGGCGCTGCGATCGGCTGCCCTCGAATCAGATGGCTGGCACCTGTTTTCCGACGTGTTGTCCTCGGCGGGCGTGCTTGCAGGCGTGCTTCTGGCACAGATGACCGGGCTCTATTGGTTCGACCCTTTGCTTGCCGGTCTGGTCGCCGTCAACATACTGTGGTCAGGCTACAAGCTGCTCAAGATGTCCGTGGCGGGATTGATGGACATGGCGCCCGACAAGGAAACGCAGGAAGCGATCGCGCGGGCCATCTCGGAATCGGGAGCCGGAGCATTGCAGGCCCATGACATCCGCTCGCGCCGGTCGGCGCAAACGACGTTCATAGAGTTTCATCTCGTGGTTTCAGGGGACATGACGGTAGATGCCGCACATATCCTTTGCGACCGGATTGAAAACGCGCTGCGGCGCGACATTCCCGGCGCGCGGATTTCCATTCATGTCGAACCGGAACACAAGGCGCATGCCGAGGGCGGCATTGCGCTTTGAGAGGGCGCGCGAATCACACCTTCCGCCATTCCAAAAGTGCATCGGCAGCTGCGAGAAAAACGCCCTCACAATTGCAATAAATCCGACTAAAGCATTGTAAGATTGAAGTTTTCGGACGAAACTGGAATGTCTGTCCCGTTAGAACATTCTTTACATATACAACCTATGGTTATATGTATAGAGCAACACACGGAACTGACGCCGTGTCGCGAAACACAGTGTGCCGTACCCCCCTGCATCAAACGGCACAACGTGTACCAGTCTTCAGCGTCCCTGTGGCTGGTTAAGGGAAAGGGGAGATCCGGACCAAACCGCCCGGTCCGGATCTCCCCCTACCCATCGCCTTCGAGGGCACTTGCGCCTTGCGCTTTCCCTGTCTAAGAATTGCGTCATGAACAACAACCGCGCACGCAATTGGTGGTGGCAGGTTCGCTGAGGCGGCCTGGCGACCATTCGCGCGCGTATGGAAGTGAGCCGCCTGGGACAGCCCGGCGGCTTTTTTTGTTGCCGGTGCGGCCCGGGCGGGCAAGCGGGAAAGAAGGGCCATGACATCGCAAACGATCGAATACACCACCAAGGGCGGGATCACCGTTACGCGCCAAAGCACGCCTGACGAGTACGCGACCGCGATTGCCCGCACGCTCGACCGCGTCGATGTCAGGCGCGGCGCGATCTTTTCGTCCAACTATGAATATCCCGGCAGATATACACGTTGGGATACGGCAATAGTCGATCCGCCACTCGGGATCGAAGCCAATGGCCGGGATGTGGCGATCATCGCCTACAACAGCCGGGGCGAAACCCTGCTGGGGGCGGTGGCCGCGCACCTTGCAGAGCACGAACATGTCGCGTCGATGGCGGTCTTGATGTCGCGCATCGACATCAAGGTGGCCGAGGGCGGGAAAGTTCTGGCGGAGGAAAACCGGTCGCGTGCGCCAACCGTTTTCTCCGTGGTGCGGGCGATCGTCGATCTCTTCTTCAGCGAGGAGGACGCAAATCTCGGCCTTTACGGAGCGTTCGGCTACGACCTCGCCTTTCAGTTCGACCATATCGAGAAGAAGCTTTCCCGGCCACGGGGGCAGCGCGATCTGGTGTTGTACCTGCCGGATGAAATCCTTGTGGTGGATCACCATCAGGCGATCGCCTGGCACGACCACTATGAATATTCCTTCGGCGCCAAGACGACGCGCGGCCTGCCGCGCGGCACGGCCGACCAGCCCTTTGCCGCGGCCGAAATTGACCCGCCGCGCGGCGATCACCAGCCTGGCGAATATTCGAAGATCGTGGAGAAGGCGAAGGAGAAGTTCAAGCGCGGCGACCTTTTCGAAGTGGTGCCGGGGCAGACCTTCTACGAACGCTGCACCACCCAGCCATCGGCGATCTCGCGTCGGCTGAAGGAGATCAATCCGTCGCCCTATTCCTTCTTCATCAACCTTGGCGAAAACGAATTCTTGATCGGCGCATCGCCGGAAATGTTCGTTCGTGTCGTCGGCAGGCGAATCGAAACCTGCCCGATCTCGGGCACCATCAAGCGCGGCCGCGACGCCATCGAGGATTCCGAACAAATCCTCAAGCTGTTGAACTCGAAAAAGGACGAATCCGAACTGACCATGTGTTCCGATGTCGACCGCAACGACAAGAGCCGGGTGTGCGAGCCTGGCAGCGTTCGCGTCATCGGCCGGCGGCAGATCGAGATGTATTCGCGGCTCATCCACACCGTCGATCACATCGAGGGACGCCTGCGCGCCGACATGGACGCCTTCGACGGGTTCCTGTCGCATGCCTGGGCCGTGACGGTGACCGGCGCCCCGAAGCTTTGGGCAATGCGCTACATCGAGGAAGTGGAGAAGAGCCCGCGCGCCTGGTATGGCGGAGCAGTCGGCATGGTGCATTTCAACGGCAACATGAACACGGGGCTGACGCTGCGCACGGTGCGGCTCAAGGATGGCATCGCCGAGGTGCGCGCGGGCGCGACACTGCTCTACGACAGCGATCCGGTTGAGGAGGAGCACGAGACCGAGCTCAAGGCGTCGGCCATGCTGGCAGCAGTGCGCGAGGCCGGAAAGTCGAACGAGACGGGCGCCAAGCGTTTGGTTGCGCGGGTGGGCGAGGGGGTCAACATCCTTCTCGTCGACCACGAAGACAGTTTCGTGCACACTCTGGCCAATTATTTCCGCCAGACCGGTGCCACAGTGACGACGGTGCGCACGCCCGTATCCGCTGATCTCTTCGACACGATGAAGCCCGACCTGGTCGTGCTGTCGCCGGGCCCCGGCACACCGAAGGATTTCGATTGCGCCGCGACGATCAAGGCCGCGCGCCAGCGCGGGATGCCGATCTTCGGCGTGTGCCTCGGGCTGCAGGCGCTTGCGGAAGCCTATGGCGGCCAGTTGCGGCAGTTGGCGATCCCGATGCACGGCAAGCCCTCGCGCATCAAGATCATGAAGCCAGGCATCATTTTCTCCGGCCTCGACAAGGAGGTGACCGTCGGGCGCTACCACTCGATCTTCGCCGATCCGGTGCGCCTGCCCCGCGATTTCACCATAACGGCGCAAACCTCGGACGGCATCGTCATGGCGATCGAGCATCGCAGCGAGCCGGTGGCGGCGGTGCAGTTTCACCCGGAATCGATCATGAGCCTTGGCGGCGAGGCCGGCATGCGGATGATCGAAAACGTCGTGGCGCATCTGACCAAGCGCCGCAACAGCCGCGAGGCGGGTGAAAGGGTGGCTTGAGCCGGAAATTCTTGCAGGCACGCCGAGCCGGTTTCCAATTCCAAGGTTCAGTCCAGTTGCGAACAATTCGCATCTGACTTGACAGGCCGCGCATATTACCTACTTTTGCAGTTGCAACTTAGTCGCAACAAAGACAAGGTAGGCGCATGGGTTTCGGGTTCGCATTTTCCGCAAGGGGATTGATGGCGGCAATTTTCGCCGCGAGCATGCTCATTCCGCAAGGCGCGAATGCAGCCGAGCGGCTCAAGGTGGTGACCACCTTCACTGTTATTGCCGACATGGCCCGCAACGTCGCGGGCGAGGCGGCGGATGTCGAATCCATCACCAAGCCCGGCGCCGAGATCCACAATTACCAGCCGACGCCACGCGACATCGTCAAGGCGCAGGGTGCGGATCTGGTGCTGTGGAACGGGCTCAATCTCGAGGCCTGGTTCGAGAAGTTCTTCGCCAATCTGCGCGACGTGCCATCGGCTGTGGTCAGCGACGGTGTCGTGCCCATCGGTATCGGCGAGGGGCCGTACAAGGACAAGCCCAACCCGCACGCGTGGATGTCGATCGACAACGCGCTGATCTATGTCGAGAACATCCGCAAGGCGATGAGCGAGGCCGATCCGGCCAATGCGCAGGCCTATGCCGACAATGCCGCCCGCTACAGCGCGGAACTCAAGGCGCTTGCCGAACCGATCCGCGCGGCGATCGCCACCATCCCCGAAGGCCAGCGCTGGCTTGCGACCTCGGAAGGGGCGTTCAGCTATCTCGCGCGCGACCTCGGCCTGAACGAGCTTTACATCTGGCCGATCAATGCCGACCAGCAGGGCACGCCGCAACAGGTGCGCCGGGTCATCGACCGGATACGCGAGTATATGGTACCGGTGATCTTTTCGGAAAGCACGGTCCCGCCCGACCCCGCGCAACAGGTGGCGCGCGAAACAGGCATTGCCTATGGCGGCGTGCTCTACGTGGACTCGCTCAGCGACGCGGGCGGTCCGGTGCCGACCTATGCCGACCTTCTCAAGGTAACCACGCAAACCATTGCGACCGGGCTTTCCGGCGCGGCAGTGCAATAAAGCCATGCTGGAACGCGTCGCATCAACGCCAGCGCAAACCAGTCCAGGCCTCGACGTCGAGGACGTGACCGTCACCTATCGCAATGGCATGACGGCGCTTTCGCATGCGACGTTCTCGATCCCGCGCGGCACGATCACGGCGCTGGTCGGCGTCAACGGCTCCGGCAAGTCCACCCTGTTCAAGGCGATCATGGGCTTCGTGCCGGCGGCAGGCGGAAGCGTGCGCATCCTCGGCATGCCGGGCGCGCAGGCGTTACGCAAGAACCTCGTCGCCTATGTTCCTCAGGCCGAGGAGGTCGATTGGAACTTCCCGGTCCTGGTAGAGGACGTGGTGCTGATGGGGCGCTACGGCCACATGAACTGGCTGCGTCAGACCCGATCCATCGATCGGCAGAAAGTGGACGAGGCGCTGACCCGTGTCGGCATGGAAGCTTATCGCAAGCGCCAGATCGGTGAACTCTCGGGCGGGCAGCGCAAGCGGGTGTTTCTGGCCCGCGCGCTGGCGCAAGAGGGGCAGGTGATCCTGCTGGACGAGCCCTTCACCGGCGTCGATGTCACGACGGAAGAGCAGATCACGCAATTGCTGCGGGAGTTGCGCGACGAGGGCCGGGTCATGCTCGTCTCGACGCACAACCTCGGCAGCGTGCCCGAATTTTGCGACCGCGCCGTGCTGATCAACCGGCGCATCCTTGCATCGGGACCGACGGACGAGGTGTTCACGCAGGCCAATCTGCAGACCGCCTTTGGCGGCACGCTGCGCCACTACGTGCT
>JBGSJA010000040.1:0-20988 GCA_041742235.1 Salaquimonas sp.
GGCATCCGGCAAACCCATTGTCGTCAACGGCATCGATTTCTGGTTTCGCACCGGGGATCGCTTCACCGAAAACTGGGTCTATGTCGACATGGTGCATCTGTTTGCGCAGATGGGCGTGGACCTGATGGAGCGGATGCGCGAACTGGCAAATGCGAACAAGGCGGGTTTGCAATGACGCTGCCGCGCACGCCTTCATTTCGCCTGGATGGCCGCCGTGCACTCGTCGCGGGCGCATCGTCGGGCATCGGGCTCGGCTGTGCAGTCGCACTCGCCGAAGCCGGAGCCCATGTCGTGTGCGCCGCGCGCGGCGAGGAAAGACTGAATGCAACCGTTGCGCAAATGCTGGAACAGGGCCTGACCGCGCAAGCGCTTTGCCTCGACCTTGCCGACCTTGATGCGACAGCCAAGGCAATCGCCTCGCACGGCCCGTTCGATGTTTTCGTCAATTCGGCCGGCATTGCCCGGCATGGACCGGCGCTGGAAACTAGCGTTGCCGATTTCGACGCCGTCATGGCCGTGAACTGGCGCGCAGCGCATTTTGCCGCGCGCGAGGTGGCAAAGGGAATGATTGCCGCGGCAAGGGGCGGGTCGATCATCAATGTCTCTTCGCAGATGGCCCATGTCGGCGGCATCGACCGCTCGGTCTATGCAGCGTCCAAGCATGCCGTGGAAGGCATGACGAAATCGATGGCCGTCGAGTGGGGAAAACATGGCATTCGCGTCAATACGGTGTGTCCCACCTTCATTCGCACGCCACTGACCGAACCCACTTTCGCAAACCCCGATCGCGTCGCCTGGATCAAATCCAACATCGTCCTTGGCCGCGTGGGAGAGGTTGCGGACGTCATGGGCGCCATTGTGTTCCTGGCGGGCGATGCGTCGGCGCTGGTGACCGGAACTTCGATCAGTGTCGATGGCGGCTGGACTGCACATTAGAGGCAAAGGAGAGAACATGAGCCTCAAGGGATTTTCGCAACGCTGGAAGGATTTTCCGGACTACATCCTCGGCATCACGCACGAGATCTGGGAAGGCCGCGGCATTGACACCTTGCACCAATATTACGGGAAGGAGATACCGGTCCGTTCGCCCGCCTCCGTGGTGATCGGCAACGAGGCGGTGATCCGCGCCACCATGGCGACGTTGGCGGAGTTCCCGGACCGCACATTGCTCGGGGAGGACGTGATCTGGTGCGAGGGTCCGGACGGATATCTCCTGTCCTCGCACCGGCTGCTTTCAACTGCAACCCACTCGCGCGCGGGAATGTATGGCGCGCCGACGGGCAGGAAACTCACTTACCGGATCATCGCCGACTGTGCCGCGCATGACGACATGATCGACGATGAATGGCTGATCCGCGACCAGGGCGCCATCGTGCGCCAGATGGGATGGGAACCCAAGGCTTTCGCGGCCGACCTGATCGAGCGGGAAGGGGGCCCCGATAAATGCACAAAGCCGTTCACGCCCGACAACGATGTTCCAGGTCCCTACAAGGGCAAGGGGAACGACAATGAATGGGGCGCGCGGTATGCCCAGATCCTGTCGCGCATGATGGGCGGCGAATTCAGCCTGGTCCCGCGCGAATATGACCGTGCCTGCCAGTTGGAGCTTCCCGGGGGCGTGACCGGGCACAGCCATGGCGATGCCGACCAGTTCTGGATGGGCCTGCGCTCTTCATTCCCGTCGGCGAAGTTCGAAATCCACCACACGATCGGCCGCGAGGATCCGCTGATGTCGCCCCGCGCGGCCCTGCGCTGGTCGCTTACCGGCAAGCATGACGGTTGGGGGAGTTTCGGCACGCCATCCGGTGCGCAGGTTCACGTCATGGGCATGAGCCACGCGGAATTCGGTCCGTGGGGATTGCGGCGCGAATACGTGCTTTTCGACGAAACGGCGATCTGGAAGCAGATCATTCTCAAGACGGGACAGACAAAATGACTCCGGAACAAATGGAAGCGCGCATCGTCCGCTACGGCGACCTGAAGCCCTGCCGCACCGCATTTATCGACGCCCATACGCCCGGCTCCAACCTGAAGGAGAACTTCACGATCATCGGCGCCGGGGTGTCGGAGTCGCCCGAGCAACATGTCCATATCAAGGAAACACCTGGATTCAACATCGGCGCGGCCGGCCAGCCGCCGAAATGCCGCAACTCGCTGCATTCACATCGTACGGCCGAAGTGTTTTTCGTGCTCAAGGGCCGGTGGCGGTTCTTCTGGGGCCGCTGGGGCAAAGCGGGGGAAGTGGTGCTGGAGGAAGGCGACATCTTCAACATCCCCACCGGCATTTTTCGCGGGTTCGAGAATATCGGCACGGACTACGGGATGATCATGGCGATCCTCGGTGGCGACGATGCCGGGGGCGGTGTCATCTGGGCCCCGCAAGTCATTGAGGACGCAAAGGACCACGGTCTCGTGCTCGGCGAAAACGGCCGGCTCTATGATACCAAGAAGGGCGAGAAGTTGCCGGAAGGGGTGAAGCAGATGCCAGTGCTGACCGAAGACGAATTGAAAGGCTTTCCAGAGCCTGCCACGGGCGAAGTCATTCCGAACCATGTCGCCCGCTATTGGGACATGATGGCGCTTGCCGACCGGCAGCCCGCCAAAGTGATCGGAGCCGACGCCATGTTGCGCGACAGGCCGGGATTCGAAGTCGATTTCATCACGCGCGGATCCATTCCGCAGGCTCCCTATTCCACGCCGCGACACGAGGTGCTGATGGCGATGCGCGGTCATTGGCAGCTTTCGTGGAACGGGCATGAAAAGGTGCTGGCGCCGGGCGATACCTGCGCCGTGCCGCCCGGTCTTGAACATTCCCTGGCGCCGGCCATGACCGGCGAGGCCTCGATGTTCCGCGTTCGCAACACCGACGACAAGGCCGGACCGACCCTGCGTTCCTGAAACATCGAGCGGAGCCGGCGCTGCCGGAGTGAACCATGACAAAGATTGCCACCACCCATGTCGGCTCCCTCCCGCGCAGCCAGAAGGTCGTCGACTTCCTTTTCGCCCGGGAGCGCGCAGAGCCTTTCGACGAGGCAGGCTTTGACGCGGCGATGACGGAGGCCGTGGACGAAACGGTGCGCCGCCAGGTCGAGGCCGGCGTCGACATCGTCTCGGATGGCGAGACGTCGAAAATATCCTATGCAACCTATGTGAAGGACCGCTACACCGGCTTTTCCGGCGACAGCCCCCGCAAAGCGCCGGCCGACCTGAAACTCTTTCCCACATTCCTGCAGAGGCTGGCCGAGAGCGGCGGCACGCCCAAATATGCCCGTCCCATGTGCACCGGCGAAGTGAGGTCAAAGGGGCAGGGGGAACTCGCCAAGGACATTGCCAACCTGAAGGCGGCGATGGCGCGCCACGGAGCCAGCCGGGGATTCATGAACGCCGCATCGCCTGGCGTGATTTCCCTGTTCCTGCAGAATTCCCACTATCGCGATCGCGAAGCCTATCTGGCGGCCCTCGCCGATGCGATGCAGGCCGAGTACGAAACCATCGTTGCCTCTGGTCTGGACCTGCAACTGGACTGCCCGGACCTGGCGCTGTCGCGGCACATGCTCTTTACGCAACTTTCCGACGAGGAATTCGTCAAGGTCGCGCACATGCATGTCGATGCGCTGAACCATGCCTTGCGAAACGTGCCGCAGGACAGGATCAGGATCCACATCTGCTGGGGCAATTACGAGGGGCCGCATGTCTGCGACATCGACATGGCGAAGGTATTTCCGGTCCTGATGCGGGCAAAGGCGCGCTACATCCTTTTCGAGACTGCCAATCCACGCCATGGCCATGAATGGACAGTCTTCCGCGATCGCCGCGGCGAAATACCCGACGACAGAATTCTTGTTCCGGGGCTTGTCGACACGACCACCAATTTTGTCGAACATCCCGAACTCGTCGCACAACGGCTTGAGCGCTTCACTGCGATCGTCGGGGCGGATCGCGTCATTGCGGGATCGGATTGCGGTTTCGGCACATTCGCAGGCTTCGGCGCGGTCGATCCGGAAATCGCATGGGCAAAGCTGAAGGCCTTGAGAACCGGGACGGACATCACTGCGGCCCGCGCCTGACTTGCCATGCCGCGCGAGAAGCTGGTCCTTCTGCCCGGAATGATGTGCGACGAACGCCTTTTTTCGGCGCAACGCGCGGCGCTCGAAGATGCGAATGACATCGTCACGCCTCGTCTGGCCGGGTCGGAGAGCGTTGAGGGTTTGGCGCATTCTGTGCTCAATCAAGCCGGTGTGGGGCCTCTCAACGTAGCGGGCCTGTCCATGGGTGGCATCGTGGCGATGGCTATGCTTGAAGCCGCGCCCAAGTCGATCGGCAGGCTGGCATTGCTGGACACCAATCATCTGGCAGACCTGCCGGCGCGGCAAGCGATCCGCGACAGGCAAATCGCCGATGTCCGCGCGGGCAAACTCCGCGAGGTGATCATCGACGAGATGAAGCCGAATTATCTGGCCGCCGCCAATCGCGGCCGGCGCGACCTGCTGGATTTGCTGGTCGACATGGCGATGGACCTTGGTCCCGATGTGTTCATTTCGCAGTCGCTCGCGCTGCGCAACAGGCCTTCTTTCGAGGCGACGCTCCGGAGTTTCGAAGGCCCGGCGCTGGTCCTGCACGGGGCCGAAGACCAGCTATGCCCGCCGGAACGTCATCGCGAAATCGCCTCGTTGTTAAGAAGTCCGTTGCTCGTCGAAATCCCCGGCGCCGGACACCTGCCAACCCTCGAAAAGCCGGAAGCGGTTCTCGCGTCGATCAAGAAATGGCTTGCCATGCCAATCGGCCGACAAGCGCAATCCTGAATCCAGCGCAGGTGTTTCGATGATCCGGCGCGGCTTAGAACGCGGGCCGCTCAGGGCTGCGCAACGACGGCATGTTTCCCATCGTTCTTTCGTGCCACTCCTCCGCCCAAGGATTGAGGAAGTGCATGGCGTCAAAGGCCAGGATAGCTGGCGCGCGATACTATTGATCTGTCTCAACACTTTCACGTTGAACATGATGTAACATAAAATAATAAACATTGGGGTCTCAGACAATGTGCCGGTACTTGATTACTGCAGCAACTTGGGTCGTTGCCTTGGCCTCATTAGCCAGTGCCGGGGAAAAAGAACCCGACTGGTATGGTGGTATAGTTGGCAAGGATGATCGCCAGTTCGTCGAGACCACGGAACCGCCTTGGGGCGCCATCGGGCAGATCAACGTTTCGGGAGCTTCAAGCCTAGTATATTGCACCGGCACGCTGGTTGCCCACAATTTGGTGCTGACAGCAGCGCATTGCCTGGTGAACTTTCGCAACTACAAGCCATACATTCCAGAGACGGTCCATTTCGTCGCCGGTGTGCGGCGGGACAAACGCCTTGGCCATTCGGTGGCGAAATGCCTGCTGTTTCCGAAGGAATACAATCCAGTAGTTGAAAAGAAGACTCTTCCCGGCATGGCACTGGTTCCAATGGAAGCGTTCGTGTCGGACATTGCCGCGATCGTGCTGGCCGGTCCCATTCCGGTCGAACCAGTGCCTGTTCGCCCGACTGAATTCGAGGAAGGCTTGCCCCTGATGTTTGGCGGCTACATGGCGGACCACCGCTACATGTTGACCGCTGACCGCGAATGCGACTAATCTCGGTCGCCGACGGACTGTGGGTCACCACTTGCGACACCCATGGCGGCGGCTCGGGCGGTCCGATGTTCGTGACGCAGGGCGACCAAACATTCGTGGCGGCCGTGATGGTCGGCAGCATTCAGCGCACTGCCTCCCTGGCGGTGCCGGTTTCGGCCTGGAAGGACCTGCCCCAGCAGGGTGAATGTCCTTGAGTTGCCGATACAGACAGACCTCTTGTGTCGTGTAAGAATTATCGATGATTAGTATTCTCAGCCTGTGCAACATGCTGTTTTACGGAGAAGAAGCTGTCGGGCGTCACGGAAATGGAGTCAATGCCTGCCGCTACCAGGATAGCCGCGAAGGCGGGATCATTGCTCGGCGCCTGACCGCACAGACCAACCTTCACGCCGGCGGCATGCGCCTTTTCAATGACGTTTTCGATCATCCAGACCACCGCCGGGTCGCGTTCGCTGAACAAGGATGAAAGCAGCTCGGAGTCACGGTCAATGCCGAGCGTCAGTTGCGTGAGGTCGTTCGAGCCGATCGAGAAGCCGTCGAAGCGGCGAGCGAATTCCCCGGCAAGGATCACGTTGGAAGGTATTTCGCACATCACGTAGATTTCGAGGCCCTCCTTTCGCTCCAACCCGGCCGCCGCCATCACTTCCAAAACCTTGTCCGCCTCTTGGGGCGTGCGGCAGAAGGGGATCATGACCTTGACGTTTGTGAAGCCTTTCTCCTCGCGCAGCTTCCGGATGGCGCGGCATTCGAGTTCGAAGCCGTCGCGGTAGAGCGGCGAATAGTAACGGCTTGCGCCGCGGAAACCGATCATCGGATTTTCTTCCGCCGGCTCGAACTGGCTGCCCCCCAGCAGATTGGCGTACTCATTCGTCTTGAAATCGCTCATCCGGATGATGACCGGATTGGGGAAGTGGACAGCGGCGATCCGCGAAAGCCCCTGCGCCAGCTTGTCGATGAAATACTCGCACTTGTCGTCATAACCTTTGGTCAGCGCCTCAATCTGCGCGCGAACATCCCCGTCACGAATCTCGTCGAAACGTGTCAGCGCCAACGGATGAACCTTGATCGCATTGGAAATCACGAACTCCATTCGCGCCAGACCCACGCCATCGGCGGGCAGGCGCCACCATCGGAAGGCGGCCGCCGGGTTCGCCATGTTCAGCATGATCTTGGTGCGCGTCTTCGGCAGGGCGCCTGGATGTAGTTCCTCGACCGTAAACTGCGCCCGCCCGTCGTATACGACGCCTTCGTCGCCCCCTGCGCACGAAACGGTAACCTCCTGCTGGTCATGCAGCAATTCCGTGCCGTTGCCGGTGCCCACGATCGCCGGCAGGCCCAGTTCGCGGCTGACGATCGCGGCATGCGAAGTGCGTCCGCCATGGTCGGTGATGATAGCCGCCGCGCGTTTCATGATCGGGACCCAGTCCGGATCGGTGTTGGGCGTCACAAGGATTGCGCCATCGACGAAGCGTCCAATGTCGCGCGCGCTTTCGATGATGCAGACCGGGCCGTTAACGACCGCCTCGCCAATGCTTTGGCCACGCAGCAATTCCTTGCCGTGGCTCTCGACGCGATAGGACAGAAAGCTGCCGCGGTCAGCGCGAGAGCGGACCGTTTCAGGCCTCGCCTGCACAATGTATAGCAGCCCTGTCTCGCCGTCCCTTGCCCATTCGATATCCATGGGCTGGCCGTAGTGGCGCTCGATCGTGCAGGCTTGGCTGGCAAGCTCCAATATCTCGCCGTCTTCGAGCACAGGCCGCGCCCGCTCGGCCTTGGATGTCGGGACGTTGCGGGTTTCGCCGCCGGCACTCCCGGCATAGATCATCTTGCGTTCCTTGCCCCCGATCTTCTTGTCGAGGATAGGTACGAGCTCCGGTTTTGCGAGCAATGGCTTAAAAACCTGGTACTCGTCCGGTGTAACGGTACCTTGCACCACGTTTTCGCCCAAACCCCACGCGGCGTTGATCAGCACCACCTTGTCGAAGCCCGATTCCGTATCGATGGAGAACATCACGCCCGCGCCGCCAATGTCTGAGCGGACCATCAACTGCACGCCGACCGAAAGAGCCACCTTGGCATGGTCGAAGCCCTTTAGCCGGCGATAGGTGATTGCCCGGTCGGTGAAGAGGGATGCGTAGCACCGCCTGCAGGTATCCATCAGCGCGGCTTCGCCGCGCACATTGAGAAATGTCTCCTGTTGCCCGGCAAAGCTGGCGTCCGGAAGATCCTCCGCTGTCGCGCTGGAGCGCACGGCTACGGCAGGCTCTGCAGTGCCCGTACGCCGGGCCAGTTCGCGATAGGCGTCAAGCAGCGCTTCGCGCATTTCGGGTCGAAACTCTCCTGCGACGATGGACTTTCGGATTTCACTGCCGGCTTCCGGCAAAGTGGTCCTGCCGTTGTCGAGCAGGGCCAGCGTCGCAGAAATTGTCTCGTTCAGCCCGTTCACATCAAGGTATTCACGGAAGGCGTCTGCCGTGGTGGCGAAGCCGGGCGGCACCCGTATGCCCTGCTGCGCCAGCGCTCCGACCATTTCGCCAAGGGACGCGTTCTTGCCGCCGACAAGAGCAACGTCACCGCGCTTCAATGTTTCGAACCAGATGATCCTGCGAATGCCCTTGCCCATAAGCGGCCTCCGGAAGTTATGACAGCTTTGACAAATTGTTCCTTGCGCCCCGGATTCGCTTTGACGTGCATCAACGAAACCTTGGAAGTGTCCACTATGCTGCAACTTGATAAAGCAGATGGAGGCGCGCCATGAAGCCAGACAAGCTCGACAAGATCGCGGCCAGCGTGGACAACGTTTCGGCGGGCGATCCCGAAGGGGTGAAGCAGATCCTGCAGGCCTTGAAGGAAGTCTTCCCGGCCGAGGCGGACAGGATCGACGCGGGCGTGCTCGTCTCCACAGACGCTGCGTTGGCGCTTGCCGAGCGTGTGCTCCCCGGATGGGAGATGGACATGCGCAATGCGTCGGTTGGACAGGGTGGCAAATGGAACTGCGCCATGCGCGAGGGGACGGCGCGGGACGACGATCAACTCATCGGGATTGGCAAGGCGCAAACCATCTCGATGGCGGTGGTAGGCGCCTTGTTGCAGGTAGCGGCGCGCCGAGCGCGGGGTTTTTACTAGGGCACTTGAGGCAGTATCCTTGCCGGACAAAGACAAGCCCAAGCGTTCGACATCGCAGCCGGTGCAGACGGAGGTCTTGAACGACCGCGTTGCAGGTCGGCTCCGTTTACGCGACGCCCGGTTGATCCTGTCTCCAATGAGAACCCGCGCCGTTCAAGCAGCATTGCGGGCGGAGGCCGGGATCATTGCCGTTTCCGTCAATCTGCACGCCGGAACCGTTCTCGTCAGGTTCAAGGCGCCCGCGTCACGCCATCGCATATTCGCGGCCATCGACCATGCCATCGCCTTCCCGGATGAAGTCAGCCGGAAAGCCGCGCCTGCGGCTCCCTCTGGCAGCGCCATCTCTCTTCGCGATGACGAGATCAAATGGCATGCATTGCCGGTCGTGGAGGTTGAAGGGATTCTCGGTGGCAACGCCAAGGAGGGACTGTCCGAAAACGAGGTCCGTCGCCGTCTCGCGCGCCACGGCCGCAACGAACTGAAGCGTTCGGACCCGCGGCACATCCAGGCAATTTTTGCCGAACAGATGACAAATCTTCCCGTGGCTCTGCTGGGCTTTTCGGCGGTGCTTTCGGTTGCGACGGGCGGAATAGCCGATGCGATCATCATCGGTGCGGTAGTTCTGGCGAATGCATCGATCGCTGCCGCCACAGAGCGGCGGGCTGAGCGCACCATATTGGGCATGGCGCAAGTGGACCCGGGCATGGTCCAGGTAATGCGTGAAGGTAGCCTCCTCGCAACGGAACCGGCAATGCTGGTTCCCGGCGATGTCTTCAGGCTTGAGCGCGGCATGATGGTTCCGGCCGACGCCCGTCTGGTCTGGTCGGAGGGACTTGCGGTCAACGAAGCGCCGCTGACCGGCGAGGCAATGCCGGTCGAAAAACAGGCGCGGGCGATCCTGCCCATGGAAACCCTGCTTACCAGCCGAAGCAATATGGTGTTTCGCGGGACGGCCGTGACCGGTGGATCGGGCCTGGCTATGGTCACCGAGACTGGACAGGAAACGCAGATCGGCCGTGTCCAGCGGTTGATGGGCAGCGTACGACCGCCGCAAACGCCAATCCAACGGCAACTTGGCGATGTGGAACGGGAACTGGTTTTCGTGAACCTTGCCATTTGCGCCGCCATGGTCGCAATGGGCGCGCTCAGGGGACAGAGCCTGGTAGCAAACATACGCACCGCCATTTCGCTTGCCGTGGCCGCGATTCCCGAAGGACTTCCGGCGGTTGCGACGACGACCTTGGCCATCGGCGTCAGGGACATGCAAAAACGCAATGTTCTCGTCCGCAAGCTTGACGCGGTTGAAACTCTCGGCGCCGTTCAGACGGTCGGCCTCGACAAGACCGGCACGCTGACCGAAGACCGGATGGCCATGGCTGCGATCCACACGGCTGGCGAGACCGTTCGTTTCGATGGCGCAACACCGGCGATGGAGCCTGCCATCCGCCTCATCGTTGCCAGCCTTCTGGAGACGGTGTCGCTGTGCAGCGACACCCTGATTGCCGTCACCGCCACCGGTACCCGGTTCGAGGGAACGCCGACCGAAGCGGCGCTGGTGGAGGCAGCCAGCGCCTTCGGCATCGATGTTGGCCTGCTTCGCAACCGCCATCCCTTGCTGACAACGGTGCTGAGAAGCGAGGGTCGCAAGCGCATGTCGACTCTCCATGCTTGCGACGGCGGCATTCGGCTGCTCTGCGTGAAGGGCGATCCGCTTGAGATTTTGGACCGTTGCACCGCCGTTCGCACGGCCACCGGAATCGCGCCGCTCGACGACGAACTGCGCGCTGGCATTCGCAAGGCGAATGTCGCCATGGCCGGGCAAGCGCTTCGCGTGCTCGGCGTTGCAATGTCGACCGACAACCCGGATCCGAGGGACGAGCGCGGACTTGTCTGGCTTGGTCTTGCCGGCTTGCGCAACCCGCTGCGGCCGAGCGTGGCGCCCGCGCTGAAGCAGCTTCACCGGGCCGGCATTCGCACGATCATGATTACAGGGGACCAGAGCGCGACGGCTTACGCCATAGCACGCGAACTCAAGCTCGACGGGGCTGGCGAAATACGCGTTTTGGAGGCGGGAGATCTTGCCGGCAAGGAGTTTCCTCTCCTCGGCGCACTGGTCGAACGGGCGCAGGTTTTTTCAAGGGTCAGTCCGGTCGACAAGCTCAACATCGTCAAGGCGCTGCAGGCCAATGGCCGTGTCGTGGCAATGACCGGTGACGGAGTGAACGACGGCCCTGCACTTCGGGCGGCGGATGTCGGTGTTTCGATGGGCGGCGCCGGCAACGCGGTGGCGCGGGAAGTGGCTGACATCGTGCTGCTGACCGACGACTTGGCAGGCATCATCGATGCGATCCGGCTGGGCCGCGCAACTTACTCGAACATCCGAAAGGTGCTGCGCTATCTTGTGTCGACAAACGCATCGGAAACGATCCTGATGTTTTCAGCGGGGCTGGCGGGCATCAACGCGCCGCTCAATCCAATGCAACTCCTGTGGCTCAATCTGGCTTCCGATCCGCTGCCTGCGCTTGCCTTGGGGCTTGAGCCACCGGAACCGGGCGTAATGGATGCCGGGCCCCACGATCCGCGGGCGCCGATCCTTGCAGCAGCCGATTTCAGGCGTATTCTCGCGGAAGGCGCCGCCATGGGCGTGACAAGCCTTGCCGGATATTATCTCATGGGCGGCGCAAGCAGCGGCAACCGTGCAGGGACCGTAACATTTCACGGATTGACTGCTTCCCAGCTTCTTCACGCCTTTGCCAGCCGAACCGAGCGAGGCGGTTTCACGTCAGGGATATTGCGCCGGCCAACACCTGCCCTTTTTGGTGCGATCGGCGTATCGGCGGCTTTGCAAGCAGGTGTCCAACTTGTCCCGACTGCACGCAGATTGCTCGGCCTGGCCCCACTTTCGATGCGCGACCTGGGAGCCATTGGCGCAATCGCTGCCGGCAGCGCAATCGCCAGTGACGTCATCGCTGCTGCCGTGAGCAGGATGGACAGGCCAACGAACAGAAAAGCAACGGGACCGGAGAGCAAAGAACCGTGATATTCACTTCCGAATCCGTGACCGCCGGCCATCCGGACAAGCTTTGCGACCAGATCAGCGATACCGCCATCGATGCATTGCTTCGCCAGGACGCCCAGTCGCGCGCCGTGGTAGAGTGCGCAGTCGCCACCGGCATCTTGTTCATTGCCGCGCGATACGCATCCAACGCACCGATCGACTTGCCAAATCTGGCACGCGAGGTGATAGCATCGGCAGGCTATCTCGACGGTGACTTCGATGCGCGCAAATGCTCTATCCTGACCAGCCTCACCGAGCTGGCGGGCGGGAATGACGGCACGCAGCCATCGGTCCCTGCTGAACATGCCAATGTTTTCGGTTTCGCTTGCCGCGATACCGAGTCCCTGATGCCGGCACCGATCGTATTCGCCCACCGGGCAGCGATGGCACTGGATGCCGAACGCCGTACTGCATGCCCTTGGCTGGCGCCGGATGCGAAGGTTCAGGTGGCGGTCGAGTATGATCGCGGCTTGGCAAGACGCATCCACTCGGTATCCCTGCATGTCAGCGCCAGGAGTGGGGGAATGACACCGGCAAGGATAGCCAAGGCCCGGGAAGTGGTCGGTGCCGCACTATCGGGAAGCAGCCTGCGCCAGGACGAAAACACCTCGGTCCGGATCAACCCCAGCGACAGTGTCGTTCTTGGCGGACCGGCAAATCATGCGGGCCTGACAGGCAGGAAGAACGGCATCGATCTCTATGGTGATTTCGCGCGCCAGGGAGCTGCCGCATTGTCGGGCAAGGATCCCTCGCGAATCGATCGCACTGGCGCCTATGCAGCACGCCACGCCGCGAAAAATCTGGTCGCCGCCGGACTCGCCGATCGCTGTGAGGTTCATCTGGGGTTCGAAATCGGCGTCGCCGAACCGGTCAGCGTGACAGTCGAAACCTTCGGAACCGGCGCCTGCAGCGACACGGAACTGGCGCGGATGGTCATGGCGCATTTCGACTTCCGTCCGGCCGCGATTGAAGCCCGGTTCGCAATGCGGGCGCGCCCGTCCTTGGATGGAACCGGCTTCTACAAGAAGCTGGCGGTCTATGGTCACGTCGGCAGGCCTGAGCTCGATCTTCCATGGGAAAGACTGGACATGGTCGAGGCCTTGGGCGGCTGAATCTCAATCAGGCGCCTTGCTGCCTTCAAGCGGAAAGAACCTGCCGATTTCAGCCGCATAGAGCATCAGCGGCAAAGCGGGTGGAAGTATCATTCCGCGCCCTGCTTGCCACAGCGCGAGGATCAGAAAACCTAAAGCGGCCCAATGGTGTGGTTCAGGCGCAGACGTATTTCGTTCGACACCTTGCGCTGTCGGATCGATAGCGAGCACGCCTTCAGAGCCTGCCGCGTGCAGCAGCGATGCGAGCGGAGCCGAGTGGTAAACGATCAGGCTGCCGGAGTGGGGGCGGGCAACCACTTGCGCCACGCCTGGAAGCATCGACAGTCTTTTGGCCAGATGCCCGAGCAATTCGCCATCGACCGGCATTTGCGAAATGCGCAATCGCGTGCGCGTGCCGATGCTGTGTGCGACCACGGCGTGCGGAAGGGGATCAGGCATTGCCAGCCGCCTTCTTGCGGGGAGAACTGCTTTTCCTGGCCGGCTTGCGCTTCTTACCGGCCGGGCTGGGGTCAGTGCCTTCGGAAGGCTTTCCGCTCGCCGGCATCTCTGCTTCCGCTGACGCCATCGGCTCGCCTTCCTTCTTGTCGGCGCCCGCCGCTCGCGCCATTGCGGCAGCCATCGCCTCGGCGATGATCTCCCGCGTCGCCTCGTCTTTTGCTTCGGCATAGAGGTCTTCGAGTGCCTCGATCAGTTCAGCGCTCCCGACTTTCGCGCCATGAAGCGCTTTCATTGCCGAAACGAGAACGGACTTTGCCGCCGGACGAACTTCATGCGGAAATTTGCGGGTCAGAAGGAAGACCGCAGCCGCGCCCGATGCCAAGCCGAACAGAAATCTTATGGGAACCACAGCCTTACGCCCCAGTGCTCGTTGGTGAATATCGATCTTGCTGTAATTTACTATACAGACCTCTGACACATAGTGAAAAAGAAATAAGTGCTCGATCAAGCGCCGTGGCTATGCCCTCCATCTCCAAGCGCCTACCCAAATGAAGTCGAAGCTGGAAGAGATCAGAACTGACGAACCACGCGAATGTTGAACTGGCCGAAATTCTGTTGATCGGCCGTTTGCTCGTCGTAGGAGGTCCACAAGTATTCGGGAATGACGTACAGGTTCGGAACCGGGTTCCACTGAAGACCGATTTCCGTCTGTTCTCCGCTTCCGTTCTCACAAGAACTGGTGCAAGCCGACCCATCGAAATACTGGTCATCGTAAGCGCCGTAACCGGTAAACAGTACCAGTTTGTCGCCCAGATCAACCTGTGCCGTGATGCCGAGTGCATGACCCTTTACATAGTCTGTTTCGCCATCATCCCACATGTACCAGCCACCAATTTTAAAGCCGGCCCAGGAGGAGCCGAAGTCATAGTCGCCGCGAAACTTGTAGGCGCCGGAGCCTTGCGAGCCATCCCAATAGGCTATGCCGGCGAGATAGAGGTTCTCGTTTGTGTAAGTCAGGCCGGCATAGGGATCTGGCGCCCCTGCTTCGCCTGAGACATCGCCGTCTTCCACGCCGATCGTGGCCTTGAATCCATTGCTGGAATAGCTGTACTCAAAGAACAGCGCATCATAATCACCATACGGACCTTCGAAACGCGACAAGGTAGTATACCATCCATCGTTGCCGGCGCGCTTCCAGTAGTTGTCGTAAAATCCCAGATAGAAACCGGCGAGCGTGATCGTTGCCATGTCAACGACAACGCCGGCACTGGACGGTCCTTCAACTTCCGACAGCATGTCGTTGTGTGAACCGCCTGTCCCGGTTTCCCCCTTGTCTTTGTACTCTGCCTTCAAGCGAAAGCGCGACTGCAACGTTCCATACTCGGTTTCATTGTTGGCGCGGATGTTGAGACGGGCCCGGTAGCGGTTTTCATGGTTCGAAGTCTCGTCTTCCTGCTGCTCGTGATAGTGCTTGGCGCCCCAGTCCACGCGAACATCGCCGTCGAACTTCAGGCAAGTTTCTGTTCCGGGAATGTAGAACCACCCCGAACCGTAGGCGTCGCATACTCTGACATATTCAATTGGCTCAGGTTCGAGAACATCTGCATCGGCCGCATTCGCGCCCGTAACTGCAACCATCACAGCTGCGGAACCCATCAACGTCTTGGATAACATGGCGACACCTCTGGTATTTGGCTGCATTTCCTGGACATAATTTAGTGGACCGGCAGTGTATATTAATAAAGTATTTATGACACTATCCAATTTTCATTGATTGTTGCGTGAACGCAACACTTCTTGGTAGCGGCATATCTTGAACAACGAATACGTAAAGATCCAATTGTTACTTTGATTTTACATTAAACGAGGAATAATGCAGATCGATCAATAGGTTGGAGATTCGACATGCGATACTTGCCTTTGCTGTCGGATGAGCAGTGACGGGGGCAATTGCATGAGCAACGGATTGTTCGGGCGACATCCGTGTTCTGCCTTGGTGTGCCCGCACACACCTTGCTGGCAAAGGGCGATCCGCCGTCGATATCGCCATGATCAGATAACCCGAAATACTCCGGGATGGCGCGGAGTGCTGCGCCTTGCCTGGCAGGGATCTGTGATGCCCTTGCGGAAACGGGCAGCAATTTCCGGCATTTGGCAGTCAACTTGCCGATATGGAGACAGTCATTTGGCTGATACTTCACGAAGCTAGGCTTGCCAGCACAAAGGCGAGGGGCCCATGATTACCATTCCGGAACTTGCAACCGACGCGCTCAGTAAGTTTCTTTCCGACTACATGCATAAGCGATTTGCTGCCACCGAAGCAGCAATTGTCGATCTCGTACCCTCATTCGCACGCACTGCTGTCGAATGCATCGCGACCAGCGATGCATTGTATCACAATGTCGAACACACGATGCTGGTTACGCTTGCCGGCCACGACATCTTGCGCGGCAGGGCTTTGCACCGTCACACGACCGCGGATGACTACGCTCACATCATCATTGCCTGCCTGACACACGACATAGGTTATGTACGCAATATCTTGCTGGAAGACGGGGAAGACGGCTTCGTGATCGACGCCGACAAGCGCAAGGTCTCACTGCCGCGCGGCGCATCCGATGCATCCCTTACCGCCTATCATGTAAATCGCTCGAAACTCTTCGTGCTCGACAGGATCAGGGACATCGCCCTGCTGGATGCGGACCGCATCGCTAGATTGATCGAGGCAACGCGCTTTCCGGACGCCAATGTTGGCAGCGATGACGAAGAAGGTTCATTGTTGCGCGCCGCCGATCTGATTGGTCAACTCGGCGACCCGCACTACATCCGAAAGGCGAATGCGCTGTATCATGAGTTCGAGGAGGTAGGGATTAACCGTCAACTTGGTTACACCACGCCGGCCGACCTGATAGACAAGTACCCGGCCTTTTATTTCAACATGGTTTCACCACATATCCAGCAGGCGCTGCGTTACCTCAGCATCACGTCGAGCGGCCGGCAGTGGATCGCAAACCTTTATGCAAATGTGTTCCGGTCCGCCCACCGGTTGCACCACTACGGTCCGGCCCTGTGATCACCTGCATCCGGGACTGGTGCTGCCCGACGGCAGCGGTTCGAGTGCCGTAAGCTTCGAGCCGGATACGGTTGAAATGCTGTGCATGTGTTTCAGATTTGCACTTAACAACAACTACTTAAAAACCATATGGAGGCCTCGCCCGGAATCGAACCGGGGTGCAAGGATTTGCAGTCCTCTGCGTAACCACTCCGCCACGAGGCCCCACGGGCGGACATATCGGCGAAGCATCAACCCATGTCAAGCGGGCGCGGCAAGCGGCGTTAACGCATTGTCACATCAGCGGGGCAGGCAGCCGGAAGACGACTTCGGCGAGCCGCTGGAATGTTCCATGTTCCGGCTGCCAGCGCAGCGCCCCGCCTTCCAACTGCGCCATCCAATCGGCAAGCATGGCGGTATCCTGCGACCCGTGCAGCAGCAGCATCGATTCGAAATTGATGAAGAGGCTGCGAATGTCGAGATTGGCGGAGCCGACAAAGCCGCAATCGTCGATGATCAGCGCCTTTGCGTGAACCATGCCCGGATGGGCAAGCACCTTGACGCCAGCGTCTGACATTTCCCGCAGGAAAGATGCCCGGGCGAGGTCTGCGAGGCGCTGGTTGGAGCGTTGCGGAACCGTCAAGGTGACCGGAACGCCGCGCCGCACCGCGATGGAAAGCGCTCCGGTGATTGCGGAGGAGGGCAGGAAGTAGGGGGTGACGATCGATATGCGATGCTGGGCCTGGTGGCAGGCGAGCACGATCGCATCGTGCAGCACGTCCTCGCGGATGTCGGGGCCGGAAGGAATAAGCTGGACGATTGAGCCGCCGGAACGCATTGGCGGCACGGGCAGAGGGAATACCGGCTCCTCGCTGGCGGCGCGCGCCCAGTCGGAGGCAAACAATTGTTCGAACCCGGTGACGGCCGGACCTTCAAGGACATATCCAAGATCCGACCATTTCCCGTGATGATCCGCATTGCCCAGATATTCCGCTGCGATGTTCATGCCGCCGGCGAACACGGTCCTGCGGTCGAAGATCGCGGTCTTGCGGTGGTTGCGCAAGTTGATGTGTCCGCGCACCGGATAGGGTACCAACGGGGAAAATATACGAACCTTGCCGCCGGCTTCCTCCAGTGCTGCAAGTGCGGAACGCGGACGGTTTCGTGAGCCGTAGCCATCGAGCAGCAGGCGCACGGAAATACCCTCCATGGCGCGGGCGCGCAATTTTTCGGCGATGTCAATTCCCACTTCGTCGTCGTGGAACTTGTAGAAGGTCATTTCGATGCTTGTGCCTGCGCCCGCGATCAGCGCCGCGAGGTCGCTGTAGGCTTGCCGGCCCGTCACGACAAGTTCCACCCTGTTGCCGCCCTGCGCACCGGGAAGGCCCGATTGCTTTGCCAGCCGGTCAATCGAGCTGGACAAACGGCCAAGACCGTCCGGCGGCCCGTCATGGCCGAAATGCACGATCCTTCGGCCCGGCAAGGTCTTGCGGTTTCCAAGCGCCAGAAAGGCGGGGACGGCAACATAGGGAACCAGCGCAGCGAAAAGCAGCCATGCAAAGGCCGATTGCGGCGAGCGGTGCTGCTGGCGCGTCGCCATGGCGAGAAACAGGAACGCCAGCGCTGCCGCCGCGACCGTTACATGGACGAGCAGCCAGTTCATTCGAATGACCTGGCCATGTCCACCACTGAAAGTGCTTCCGCCAAACCGGAGTTTCCCCTGTGTGAATACCGAAGATGGGGTATCCGTCTTCGGTTTTCGAGCATTCGCCGTGCTGACATGCGCAGCCCGATGCCGTAGCTTTGCAAGCAGTTTGAGGGATTAGCGCATGTCTTTCACGTTCCAGACCACAAAATCGGTGATTTGCGAGCCCGGTTCCGCCGCCCGGATAGGCGAACTGGCCAAGGGCCTGGGCTGCACCAAGGTGGCGTTCGTCACGGATTCGGGAATCCTCGAGCGCGGTATCGCCGTGGCTGCGATCGAGAGCCTGCACGACCATGGCATCGCGGTCTGGCTGTTTTCCGGCGTCGTCGCCGATCCGCCGGAGGCAATGGTGTTGGATGCTGTCGAGGCCGCCCGCGCCGAAGGCATCGATGGCGTGGTTTCCGTCGGCGGCGGCTCGTCGCTGGATACCGCAAAGCTGATCGCGGTGCTCGCGCGGTCCTCGCAATTGCTGCCGGAAATCTATGGCGTCGGCCTTGTGCGGGGCGGACGCCTGCCTTTGATCCTTGCGCCCACGACGGCTGGAACCGGTTCGGAAGTCACGCCAATCTCGATTGTGACCACGGGCGAAGCGGAAAAGAAGGGCGTTGTCTCCCCGCAATTGCTGCCCGACTGGGCTGTGCTCGACGCAAGTCTGACCACAGGTCTTCCCGCACCGGTCACGGCAGCAACCGGCATTGATGCCATGGTGCACGCCATCGAGGCCTACACAAGCAAGATCAGGAAGAACCCGCTTTCCGACTGCTTGGCGCGAGAGGCGCTGCGCCTGCTTGGGGGCAATGTCCGCACAGCCTGTTTCGATCCTCTCAATGTGCCGGCAAGGAGCGACATGCTTTTGGGCTCGATGCTGGCCGGAATGGCGTTTGCCAATGCTCCGGTGGCGGCGGTTCACGCGCTGGCCTATCCGCTTGGCGGGCATTTCCATGTGCCGCACGGGCTTTCCAACGCGCTTGTCCTGCCGCATGTGCTTGAATTCAACATGCCGCAGGCGCTCGATCTTTACGCCGAACTTGCGCCGGTGATCTTTCCGGAACTCGGCAGCCTGGGACCGGAGGGGAGGGCGCGCGGCATGGTCGACGGACTGCGCCGCCTCGGTCCGGAACTGGGCTTGCAGGACAGGCTTTCGCAGGTTGGCGTCAGCCACAACCACCTGCCAATGCTCGCAGCCGACGCGATGAAGCAGACACGCCTGCTCGTCAACAATCCGCGCGAGATGACCTACGAGGCGGCGCTGGCAATATACACGGCCGCGCTGTAGGTGCGGATGCGGCGGGTTGCGCGGTTGAAAAACGGCCGCCGCTCGGATAGACGATGGGGAGAGGGGGCCGTCTGTACGGCCCATTGCATTGCCGCAGGCTGGAGCAACCATGGCCATCGATCATGACAAGGCGCGCCGCAACATGGTGGATTGCCAGATCCGCACCAGCGACGTGACCAATCTTGAAGTCCTGGATGCGTTTCTTTCGGTGCAGCGCGAGCAATTCGTGCCGCAGGAATTGCGCCAGTTTGCATATCTCGACGAGGAACTGGCGCTTGCCGACGGACGCTACCTCATCGCGGGTGCGCCGCTCGCGCGCCTCATCCAGGCGGCATCGATACAGCCCTTTGACAGCGTGCTGGATGTAGGCTGCGCCACCGGCTATTCGACGGCGATCATTTCGCGCCTTTGCAAGCACGTCACCGGCCTTGAATGCTCACCCGCACTGGCATCGGCGGCGCGCGCGACGCTTGCTTCGACCGGATGCAGCAATGCCGCGATTGTCGAAGGTCCACTCGAGGCCGGATATGCCGCCAGCGCGCCTTACGATGTTGTTTTCATTGGCGGAAGCGTAGCCGGATTGCCCGATACCCTGGCTGGCCAGTTGAAGAATGGCGGCCGCCTCGTCGTGGTCGAGGGAACCGGCAATGCGGCGATCGCCCGCCTCTATGTGAATGATGACGGCACCGTTTCCGGCCGTCGCCTTTTCAACTGCGCGATCCCGATGCTCCCGGGATTTGAACGCAAGCCTGAGTTTGTTTTCTGACGACGCAGTATCGCTTCCATGGGTGATCGAAGACACCTTGGCGTTGTCGCGCTGCTGCTGTTCCCGGGGCTGCGTCTTTTGCCTTCTTGATGGTTGATGGTGCCGCTTCAGTGGCTGCAATGTGCCCTTTGGCCAAAATCAACCAGAAGTAGAAATTGGCTTCGTTCCTTGATTTTTTTGTGACGCCCCGCCATCACACCGCCGCCATTTCAACCTTGAGTAGAAAATGGCTTCATTCTTGCAAAATCGCGTTACGCCTCCTTTGCCTCGATCCATTGCCGCAGCGCCCTTTCCTGTCTTGCCTCGGCCTTTGACAGATTTTGCCGCAGCCATTTTTCCCGCCGGCGGCGGAAGCCGGGCAACCATTTTCGCAGCTTATTGCCTTCCTTCAGCAGATGTTTGAGTTGGTGCTCCAGGACAGGGTGGGAGCCATTGACGATAACGTCCTGGAAGATATCAGCAAATTCGGCTTCGACTGCCTCGATGTGGGGCTCGATGGCGCAACTGACGTTGGGATCCAAGAGTATTTCATTTTGTAATTTGCGGGCGATATGGAGCTTGGCCTGCGCCGTCGCCAGCTGCCGTGCTAGGCGGTACTTGGGATGCGTCAGGGCTTCGTCGTCGTCAAGGCTCCCATCTTCAAGGATGACCCTCATCCACGCCACGATGTCTTCAGGATCGGTGCGCACAGACAGACCATGAACCGTCGCATTCTTTGAAGAACGTGCCTTGCCTTTAGCCGTCTTGGGGCCGGTGCTTTTGGCGGCGTTTCGCCGGTTTGCCTGCCGCTGCTTTTCGGTGGTCATGCCGCCTCGATCGTCTCGGCATCGCTTCGCAA
>JBGSJA010000041.1:0-5568 GCA_041742235.1 Salaquimonas sp.
AGGCTGTGCAGGCCGTCTCCCGCGCCGTGCGGCGTGCCCGCGCGGGCCTCAACGATCCGAGCCGTCCGCGTGGCTCGTTCATCTTCCTTGGCCCGACAGGCGTCGGCAAGACGGAGCTGACCAAGGCACTGGCCGGTTTCCTGTTCGACGACGACACCGCGCTCGTGCGGCTCGACATGTCGGAATACATGGAGAAGCACTCGGTATCGCGGTTGATCGGTGCGCCTCCGGGCTATGTCGGCTATGACGAGGGCGGCGCACTGACCGAAGCGGTGCGGCGCAGGCCTTACCAGGTCGTGCTCTTCGACGAGATCGAGAAGGCGCATCCAGATGTCTTCAACGTGCTGTTGCAGGTGCTCGACGACGGCCGGCTGACAGACGGCCAGGGCCGCACGGTCGACTTCCGCAACACGCTCGTCATCATGACCTCCAACCTCGGCTCGGAATACCTGGTGAATCTCAAGGAAGACCAGGAAGCGTCCGCCGCCCGCGAGGAAGTGATGGCGGTGGTGCGCGCTTCGTTCCGGCCTGAGTTCCTCAACCGCGTGGACGAGATCATCCTCTTCCACAGGCTGAAGCGGGCCGACATGGCCGGCATCGTTGCGATCCAGCTCAAGCGACTGGAAGCCTTGCTTGTCGACCGGCGGATCGAGCTCGAACTGGGCGAGGACGCGGTGAAGTGGCTCGCCGAAAAGGGATATGATCCTGCCTATGGCGCGCGGCCATTGAAGCGCGTGATCCAGCAGGCGCTGCAGGATCCGCTGGCCGAGAAGATCCTCTCAGGCGAGATCCATGACGGCATGAAGGTGCGCATCCACGCTGGTTCCGACCGGCTGGTCTTCGAGCCGGTGGAACTGTCTCGGACAGCCAAGGCTGCCAAGGCGGCGTAACTCTGCAAAACCGGTGGCGGGCAGCGATGCCCGCCATTTGCGTTGTCATCGCGGTCGATTAGTGTCGCGCGCATGATCGATGCGCCCGCAGCTTCCCTTTCTCCCACCAGCCAGACATTCTGCCCGCCGCATCTGCGTGGGCATGTACTCGTGGCTGCGATCCTTGCCTCCAGTCTCGGCTTCATTGACAGCTCCGTGGTGCCTATCGCCATACCCGCGATCCGGGCCGATATCGGTGCGTCGCTTACCGAGGCGCAGTGGATGTCCAGCGCCTACCTCCTCATGGTCTCCGCACTGGTCATGGCGGGCGGCGCGCTCGGCGACCGCTTCGGCCTGCGCAATGTCTTCGGCACGGGAATCGTGTTTTTCCTGGCGGCTTCCCTGCTTTGCGCGGCCGCACCGGATGCCGGCTTTCTGATTGCCGTTCGCGCCTTGCAGGGCCTGGGCGCGGCGATCATGATCCCGGGGAGCCTGGCCATCATTGCAAAGGCCTATCCGCCACAGGACCGGGGCAGGGCGATCGGCATCTGGGCGGCTGCCTCGGCGGCGACATCAGGCCTTGGGCCGGTGGGCGGGGGGTTGATCATCGGCGCGACCGGGGACTGGGGCTGGCGGCTGATCTTCGCCATCAACCTGCCGCTCGGGCTCATGGCGTTGGCATTGCTGTTCAAGGTTCCCGCCGACCGGCCGGAGGGAGGGCGAAGGCTCGATCCGGCGGGCGTTGTCCTTGCCACGCTGGCGCTCGGAATCATGGCGCTGGGCCTTTCCGGCGGGCGGGCGGCCATTTCCGGCAGCGTCCCGGGTGGCGCGCCGGCGGCGGACTGGCCGATGATCGCGGCAGGTTTCGCGATTCTCATTGCCTTCCTTTGGTGGGAAAAGCGGGCGCGCCAGCCGATGATGCCGCTGTCGCTCTTTGCCGACCATGCTTTCGCGGGCGCGAACATCGCCACCTTCCTCATCTATTTCGCCTTGTCTGCGGTGCTGTTTTTCCTGCCGATGACGCTCATTACCGCCTGGGAAACCAGCGAGACGCAGGCGGCGCTCACCTTCGTGCCGATAACGCTGCTGGTTGGCGTGATGTCGGGGCCCATGGGCAAGGCTTCCGCAAGGCTCGGGCCGCGGATATTCATGGCGGCGGGCAGCGTGATTTGCGCGATTGCGTATGCCTGGCTCGCCATGACCATGGACCAGCGGCAGTTCTGGGGCGCCTTGATGCCGGCCATGGCGCTGATGGGTTTCGGCATGGGCGTTCTTGTCTCGCCGCTCTCGGCAGCAGTGATGACCACCGTTCCCGACAGCCAGACCGGCATGGCTTCGGCCATCAACAACACCGTGGCGCGGCTCTCCGGCCTGTTCGCCGTGGCATCGCTTGGCGGGGTCATCACGGCGGTCTTCCTTGCCTTTCCCGGAACCGATCCTGTGCTCGCTTTCGGCCAGACGCCTCCCGCGGACACCCCGCTTGAGGCAGTGGTCGCCTGGAGGGGCGCCAGCAACGCGGCATTTTCCGTGGTCGCATTCATTGCTGCGGGAATGTGCGCGGTTGCCGCGGCGGTATCATGGGTATTTCTCGACGACCGGCAGGACAGCGCAACGGCATAGCCTCGGTCAGGGCCATCGATTGCTACAAGGCAGGGTCATCGTCGGTGTCTTCCTTGCGCGGCCTTTCCGGCTTGGGGTGCAGCTCGACCAGCCGCAACGCCAGCGCAAGGAGGAGGCCGCTGAGCGGCAGCAGCGCCAGTGACGCAAGGGTCAACCAGTCGCCTGCGAACCGTGGATGCGAAAAGGTCTCCAGCACCGCCCGCAGGAACAGGACGAAGATGATGACCAGTATGAGCTCGGCGACCACCTGCTTTAGCTGGCCGATCTCGCGCACGCGCAGCCAGTCCGGAATGGCGATCCGTTCCTTCGGCTCTCCTGGATGGATGAACAGCGAATAGACGCCGTAGGCGAAGTAAAGCAGGACGATACCGATGAGAAACCGGTCCAGCGCCTCGATCACATTGATGACCGCGCCCATGCTGAAATCGCGCGGTTCCATGCCATCGAGCGGCGCGCCCGGCCGATAGGCGCGGTAGATGCTGAAGAGCCCGAGCACGAACATCAGCAGCGAGCCGGCAAGCGCGCCTATCGCCGCAAGGACGGTGAAGAACCGGGACGCGACGATGATGTTTCGTTCGATCTGCCTGAAATTCACCCGGTGTCTCCCGCGCGGACGCTACAAACGGTCCTTGCGTCAACGCAAAGGGAGCCGGCGCGTTCCGCCGGATCAGGCGTGAGATATTGGAGCTAGAACTGGGCGAGCTGCGGGGTTTCGCCGTCCTCGCCCTCGTTGAGAAGTTCCTCGAGCCGCTCGCGTTCGGCGTTGAAGGCGGCCAGTTCCTTGCCCTTCAACTCCTGCCCCTTCGGCAGGCGGATGCGCATGGGATCGACTTTCGATCCGTTCACTTCCACCTCGTAGTGAAGATGCGGACCGGTCGAAAGTCCAGTCGACCCGACCAGTCCGATCACCTGGCCCTGGCGGACCCGGGCGCCTTTCTTGACGAAATCGGCGATCTTGCTCTGGTGCGAATAGGAAGTGACATAGCCGTTGGCATGGCGGATCACGGTCTGCTTGCCGTAGCCCGATTCCCATCCGGCCGATTGCACGACGCCGTTTCCGGCCGCGATGATCGGCGTGCCGCGCGGGGCTGCCCAGTCGACGCCCCAATGCATCTTGCGATAGCGAAGAATGGGGTGCGTGCGCATTCCATAGGGCGAGCGGAACTTTCCATTGGGAACCGGCTGGCGCAACAGGAACTTCTTCGCGCTCTTGCCCGTCTCGTCGTAATAGTCGACCTGCCCGGTATCGGGATCGCGGAAGCGGTAATATTTGCGCTCAAGCGAACCGGTCTTGATGGAGGCGAAAAGCACTTCCGACTTTTCCGTCGGTTTGTCCCTGCCTTCTTCCAGGGACATGAAGAACGACAGTTCGTCATTGGGGGTGATCGTCGAATTGTAGTCGACGTCAAAGGCGAAAATCCGGATGAGGCGGCTGGCCATCTCCACGTCGAGGCCCTCGGACAACGCTGCCCGGTAGATTGCGTCATAGACGGTGGGCAGCCGGGCGGAAGGCGCAAGCGTCACAGGCGCATTCGAAGCCGTGTTCTGGGGCAGCAAGACCGGTTCGGAACAATAGACATAGCGTTCGTCCTCGGTGCGCGCGATCGATACGAGATGCTGGCTGCCGCGGTAGACACTGACGCGCCCCGGCCGGGTGATCGCTCCCTCCGCATCTGCGGGCAGGATTTCGTGCGCGACGCGAAGGCGGTCTTCCGGCAACAGCTTGGTCGAGCCTATGTCGGCCGAGAGCACTTTTTCGAAAGTGGCCGCCGTTTCCTTCGACATGCCTTCGGCTTCCAGGATCATGGAAATCGCCGCTTCACTGCGTACCCTTATGACGCGCTCCTCGTGGCGGCGGGAGGTGCGGTCCTCGACCGGCTTCTTCACGGCCAGGGAAACGTTTTCTTCCGTGATCGTCACACCGGGCGAGGCAAGGAAGCCTGAATCCTGCAGGGAGAAACGCGACGGGTCGAAATATGCGAGCGAAGCCACGGTGGTCGCGCCGGTGTCGAGGCCAGGGGCCGCGCGGCGGACGATTTCCTCGATGTCGCTCTCGCGCTGCGCCGGACCCTTGGCGATGCGCGGGCTGGAAGGGTCGAAGTCGACCACCGTTATGGTGACTTCCGACTCTACCTGCGCACCATAGATCTGGTTGCTTGCATCGGCTTCGAGCTGCGCCGGCTCCGGCTTTCCAGAATCGGAGAAAACAGCAAGCGCATCGAAACCGGGATAGCTGGTATCGCGTTTGGGCGGCACGGCAAGCGGCGTCGACACCTTGAGGAAGGGCCGGACCTTGACGACCTCGCGCCCGTCTGACCGCGTGATCGTCGAAACCATCATGACGCGCGATGTGGATATGTCGTCGGCAACCGTCACGCCCGGTCGGTCACCCTTTACAGCGACCGCATTTTCCTCACCGCCGTTCCTGCCGGAGCTGACCTGCCCTTGCACCGCTAGGATGTCGCGGCCATCCAGCGCCGCTACCAGCGCGCCGCCCATCAGGAATACGGAGACCAGGCCGGCAAGCACGGCGCCCGACAGCCAGCGAAAGCTCACCCGCCTCTTGTCGGGTTGGCGCCTGCTGTTCTGCTTCAGGGGCGGGTGGTCACCCAGGAACTGGGTTTCCACATGGGTTTCGCTTCTCGACATCAACTTTCCGGTTGCACGTGGAAGAGACTATTAATCGCGGGCCGGCGACGGTGTCCAGTCCGCGGCTCACCTTGGCATGCCGGGAGGCACGGCCTTGAACCTGCATTGACAGCCACCCATATCATGGTTTCGCCCAGGATCGATGCAGGCAACTTCCGGCTCTAGCCGCATGATTGCGCCGTATCGATTCAAGGCGTAAAATGCAGCTGTCGATGTCGCCGGAAATTGCGGCTTCAACACGGCACGGAAGCGGTCTTCAGGGGCCGTCAAAAAAAGTTCGCACAATTCTAAAATTCCGTGTTGACACTTCGAGGGACAGGGGACTATATACCCCAACAACGAGGGCGGCGCGCCGCTGGCGACCAAATCGTTCGCTCTTGTAACTTCTGAGAAAGCGCACTTCGGTGCATTTTTCGAAAAGGCTGTACGG
>JBGSJA010000042.1:0-3213 GCA_041742235.1 Salaquimonas sp.
GCCCGCACGCGCGACGCGGCACGGCGCGCCGCCCGCCTCGGCAAGCTGGAGATCGAAGCGCAAAAGCCGGTGGTCACGGCAAGCGAGGGCGCTGCGCTGGGCCTGCAGGTGCTGCCCGACTATTCGTTCGGCCATGGCGACACTGCGGCGGCGCTGAAATCCAGCGCACGCGTCGTCGAGGGCGCGATGAAGATCGGTGGCCAGGAGCATTTTTATCTCGAGGGCCAGATCTCGGCCTGCCTGCCCGGCGAGGGCGGGGAGATGAAGGTGTTGTGCTCCACGCAGCACCCGTCGGAAGTGCAGCATCTCGTCGCCCGCATGCTGGGCCGGCCCGACGCACTGATCGTGTGCGAATGCCGGCGCATGGGCGGCGGCTTCGGCGGCAAGGAAAGCCAGGCCGCGCAATGGGCCTGCCTCGCCGCGCTGGCCTCACATGTTACCGGCAAGCCCGCGAAGATGCGGCTCGACCGGGACGACGATTTCATCACCACCGGCAAGCGGCACGATTTCGATGTCGCATGGCGCGCGGGCATAGACGAAAAGGGCGTGATCGAGGCGGTCGAGGTCGATTATGCCAGCCGCTGCGGTTATTCGGCGGACTTGTCGCTGGGCGTAAACGACCGCACCATGTTCCACACCGACAACTCCTATTTCTATCCGGCGGTGCGGATCGTCTCGCGCCGCGTCAAGACTGATACGGTTTCCAACACCGCCTTTCGCGGTTTCGGCGGCCCACAGGGCATGGTCTTCGCCGAGCGGTTGCTCGACCAGATCGCGATCTTGCGCGGCGAGGATCCGCTCGACGTGCGCAAACGCAATTTCTACGGCCCCGGCCGGGACATCACGCCCTATGGCATGAAAGTTGTCGACAACATCCTGCGCCCGCTGGTGGGGGAACTCGAAAAGTCCAGCGATTATCGCGTGCGCCGCAGGGAGATCGCGCGGTACAATGCTTCCAGCCGCTGGCTGAAGAAGGGCATTGCGCTCAACCCGGTGAAGTTCGGCATATCCTTCACGCTGAAGCACCTCAACCAGGCCGGCGCTCTGGTGCATGTCTATACCGACGGCTCGATCCAGGTGAACCATGGCGGCACCGAGATGGGGCAGGGGCTGTACCTCAAGGTGGCGCAGGTCGTTGCCGAGGAATTCGGCGTCGACATCTCGCGGGTGAAGATCACCGCGACCTCCACCGACAAGGTTCCGAACACGACGCCCACCGCCGCCTCGTCCGGCTCCGACTTGAACGGCATGGCGGCGAAGAATGCGGCATCGGCCATCCGCGAGCGCATGGCGGTGCTGGCGGCAAGACTCTACCAGGGCGAAGCGCGAAGCGTGCGTTTCGAGCGCGGCATGGTGTTGGTCGGCGGGCGCGAAGTGCCGTTCGCCGAGCTTGCCAAGAAGTGCTTCCTCGAACGCGTGCAGCTATCGGCGACGGGGTTTTATTCAACGCCCCATATCACCTGGGAGCGCGAGACCGCGACGGGCAACCCGTTCCTCTATTTCGCCTATGGCGCCTGCTGCAGCGAGGTCACCATCGACACGTTGACCGGCGAGATGACCATCGACCGTGTCGACATTCTCCACGATGTCGGCTCGTCGCTGAATCCGGCGATCGACATCGGCCAGATCGAGGGCGGCTTCGTGCAGGGCGCGGGCTGGCTCACCACCGAGGAGCTTGTCTTCGATGCGGAAGGGCGGTTGCGCACCCACGCGCCGTCGACTTACAAGATCCCGACCGCGTCGGACGTGCCGGCCGATTTCCGCGTGAAGCTTTGGGATTCCAAGGGCAACAAGGCCGCCACGATCTACCGTTCCAAGGCCGTGGGTGAACCGCCGGTGATGCTGGCGACCGCGATGTTCTCGGCAATCACCCATGCCATCGCATCGCTCAAGCCGGGCGTCGTTCCCGCGCTTGACGCCCCGGCGACGCCGGAGGCGATATTGCGGGCGGTCGATTCGATGGCGTGAGCGCCAGTTGCGACAAACAAGAGAAACAAGGGAGTTGACCCATGAAAACCCGCGCCGCTGTGGCCTTTCAGGCCGGCAAGCCGCTCACCATCTGCGATGTCGAACTGGAAGGCCCGCGCGAGGGCGAAGTGATGGTGGAGGTCAAGGCGACCGGCATTTGCCACACTGACGAGTTCACGCTGTCGGGCGCTGACCCTGAGGGGCTTTTCCCCGCGATCCTCGGCCATGAAGGAGCGGGCATCGTCGTCGAGGTCGGGCCGGGAGTGAAGTCGGTGCGCAAGGGCGACCATGTCATCCCGCTCTATACGCCCGAATGCCGCGAATGCCCCTCCTGCCTGTCGCGCAAGACCAATCTTTGCACGGCGATCCGCGCCACGCAGGGCAAGGGCCTCATGCCCGACCAGACTTCGCGTTTCTCCATCGATGGCAAGCCGGTGCTGCACTACATGGGCTGCTCGACCTTCTCCAATTACACCGTCCTGCCGGAGATCGCGGTGGCCAAGGTCAACCCTGACGCGCCTTTCGACAAGATCTGCTATATCGGCTGCGGCGTGACGACCGGCATCGGCGCAGTAATCAACACGGCCAAGGTGGAAGCGGGCGCGACAGCCATCGTCTTCGGCCTTGGCGGCATCGGCCTCAACGTCATCCAGGGTCTGCGGCTCGCGGGCGCGGACATGATCATCGGCGTCGATCTCAACGACGCCAAGAAGCCCTGGGGCGAGAAATTCGGCATGACGCATTTCGTCAATCCGAAGGATGCCGGCGACGACCTCGTCGCCCACCTTGTCAACATGACCAAGCGCGGGGCCGACCAGATCGGCGGGGCGGACTACACCTTCGACTGTACCGGGAACACGAAAGTCATGCGGCAGGCGCTGGAATCATCGCATCGCGGCTGGGGCAAGTCGGTCATCATCGGCGTTGCCGGCTCCGGTCAGGAAATTGCGACGCGGCCGTTCCAGCTCGTCACCGGCCGCACCTGGATGGGAACGGCCTTCGGCGGCGCGCGCGGGCGCACGGACGTGCCGAAAATCGTCGACTGGTACATGGACGGCAAGATCGAAATCGACCCGATGATCACGCACACGCTGTCGCTCGGCGAAATCAACAAGGGCTTCGACCTGATGCATGCCGGGGAAAGCATCCGCAGCGTGGTGGTGTATTGACCACCATCTATGTCGATGCCGATGCCTGCCCGGTGAAGGCGGAAATCCTCAAGGTGGCCGAGCGCCGGAACTTGCC
>JBGSJA010000043.1:0-20319 GCA_041742235.1 Salaquimonas sp.
CAAGTCGAGTTCGTTACGCATTTTACTTTCTCCCCAACCCCCGCCAGACCCACTGTGCAGGGTGCTGGTTTCCTAGCATTTGCGTACCGACTGCACCGCCCCAAGGAATTGGGGGGTGACCGCAATAAGTTGGGGTCCGGCTGCCCAAAATTCGCGCAAGCAACAGTTTTCAAATGCATTTTTGGAAGCAGGCACGCCGCGCGAACATCCGGGGCGCATGCTCGCGAGCCCAAAGCCGTTCTTGATCCCGGTCAATGCCGGGTCCATGTTGGAATGGTTGACTGCCCGCAATTGGAATGGAGAAAGACCATGGCACTCAAGCACGTCCGGCTCGAACTCGCGCGCGACAAGGACTACCCGCAAGGCAGCCAGCGCTGCGGGTATGAATTCAATGCCCCGCTGGGCGAAGACAGCAAGCTCGACGCGAAAGCCTGGGACAAGCGCCGAAAGGAGTGCACGGTTACCCGGTTCTGGGAAGGCTCGAAACCGGAATACGGCCATCTGGTCCGCAAGCCCGGAGGATCCTGGGCTTTCCATTATGACGTCTTCGGCGACGAGGACGATGACGAGACCGGCTACAGGTTCGGCGACGAAAAATTCGTGCCGGGCGAGTATGTCTCCATACGCGAGCATGACGACAAGATGCGCACCTTCAAGGTGGCATGGGTCAAGAACGTCTGAACCCTTGCCCGCCCGCGCCACTTGACTTGCCCGTCATGAAGCCGCACTAACGCGCCCGTTCCGGGCTTGGCGGCGGGCCGGGTCCGCACGTCGTTTGAACAGGCTCGGGTACTCACATGGCTTTGGCGGCAACCTTCCCCGGTCAGGGCAGTCAACAGGTCGGCATGGGCAAGGCGCTCGCCGATGAATTTCCACAGGCCCGCGCCGTTCTCGACGAGGTGGACGAGGCGCTGGGCGAAAAGCTTTCCGCAATCATTTGGGAAGGGCCCGAGGACCGGTTGACACTGACCGCGAATGCGCAACCGGCGCTGATGGCAGTATCCGTCGCGGCACTGAGGGCCTTGGAGACACGCGGCTTCTCGCTCGCCAGCCACGCAAAATTCGTCGCCGGGCATTCCCTTGGCGAATACTCCGCCCTGTGCGCCGCAGGCTCCATCTCGCTGGCAGACACTGCCCGCCTGCTTCGCATTCGCGGCAACGCCATGCAGGCGGCCGTCGCTCCGGGCAAGGGCGCGATGGCGGCGATTATCGGACTCGACCATGGAGACGTCGAGGCCGCCTGCCGCGAGGCTGCCGGCGATGGCGTATGCCAGATCGCCAACGACAATGGCGGCGGCCAGTTGGTGATTTCCGGCTCGAAGGAAGCGGTAGACCGGGCCTGCGAACTCCTCAAGGAACGCGGAGCCAAGCGCGCAATACTGCTGCCCGTTTCCGCGCCCTTCCATTCTGCATTGATGGCCCCCGCCGCCGAGGCGATGCGCGAGGCCCTGGCCAGGGTTGAAATCAAATCCCCCGCCGTTCCGCTCGTCGCGAACGTACTGGCCCGTCCCGTCACTTCCCCGGACGAAATCCGCGCCCGGTTGGTCGAGCAGGTCACCGGCCAGGTCCGCTGGCGCGAAAGCGTCGAATACATGGCGGCGCAAGGCGTGACCCGGCAATTGGAGCTTGGTTCGGGCAAGGTGCTTTCCGGTCTCGTCAAGCGTATCGCAAAGGATATCGCGGCATTATCCTGCGGAACGCCGGCCGACATTGACGCGGTGATGGCCGCGATCGCCTGAACCAGCGCACAACCCACGGAGCTTTACGATGTTTGACCTGACGGGCAAGAAGGCCCTTGTAACCGGCGCAACCGGCGGCATCGGCGAGGAAATCGCCCGCGCCCTTCATGCCTGCGGGGCGACCGTCGGCATTCACGGAACGCGCGAGGAAAAGCTGAAGGAACTCGCCGACAGCCTCGGCGATCGCGTGATGATTTTTCCCGCCAACCTGTCCGACCGTGAGGCGGTCAAGGCGCTGGGCGAGAAGGCCGAGGCCGAAATGGGCGGCGTCGACATTCTCGTCAACAATGCCGGGATCACCAGGGACGGCCTGTTCGTGCGCATGTCCGACAAGGACTGGGACGATGTGATCGAGGTGAACCTCACCTCCGTGTTCCGCCTGACGCGCGAACTCGCCTATCCGATGATGCGGCGCAAGGGCGGACGCATCATCAACATCACCTCCATCGTCGGCGTGACCGGCAATCCGGGACAGGCGAACTACTGTGCCTCCAAGGCCGGCATGATCGGCTTCAGCAAGAGTCTTGCGCAGGAGATCGCCTCGCGCAACGTCACGGTCAACTGCGTCGCGCCCGGCTTCATCGCCTCGGCAATGACCGACAAGCTCAACGACAAGCAGAAGGACGCGATCATGTCCGCCATTCCCATGCGGCGCATGGGCAACGGGGGCGAGATTGCCGCGGCTGTCGTTTTCCTTGCCAGCAACGAGGCGGCATACGTCACCGGCCAGACCATTCATGTCAATGGCGGCATGGCGATGATCTGACGGCCCGGCCCGTGGCCCCGGGGGGAACAACCGCCCTGCGCACCGCGCTAGCCGGGCTTTTCATCATGGCCTGCGTCATGGGTATCGGGCGGTTCGTCTACACGCCCATCCTGCCGTCGATGATCGCCGGCGGCGCGCTCGGCGTTAGTGAAGCAGGGCTGGTGGCGGGCGCCAATTTCCTGGGCTATCTGGTTGGTGCGCTGGGAGCATCCTTTTTCGCATTCCAGCAGCGCCCGCGCGTGTGGATGATGGCTGGCGTCGTCCTGAGCCTCGCGACGACGGCTGCCATGTCGATCGATGCGGGCCTCGCGGTGATGGCGGCGGTTCGCTTCCTCTCGGGCGTTGCAAGCGCCTATGGCATGATCTTCATCACCGCGCTGGTCATGACGCGCCTTGCGGCCGACCGCCGTCCTGAACTCATCGCCTTCCATTTTGGCGGCGTTGGAATCGGCATAGCAGCTTCCGCCCTTGTGGTTGCACGGCTGGCGGAAGCGGGCGCCGGCTGGCAGGCGCAATGGTTGGGGACGGCGGTTTTGGCGGGCGCCGCCGCTGCCGTTGCAGTCCTTTTGCTTCCCCCGCGCGACCCGGTGCTGGCCGGCGCAGCGAGCGACGGCGCCAAGGAGGACCGGTTCGGACTGCCACTTGTCATCCTGACGGTCGGCTATGGCCTTTTCGGTTTTGGCTATGTCATCACTGCGACCTTCATCAACGCCATGGCGAAATCCGTGCCGCAATTGCAGCCGGTAGAGCCCTGGGTATGGATGGTCGTCGGGCTTTCCGGCCTGCCCTCGCTGGTGCTTTGGAACCGGCTGGCGCGGAGCACCGGGCTTTTGCCCGCCTACACGCTCGCCTGCCTCGTTGAGGCGTTCGGCGTGATGCTTTCGGTCCTCGTGCAGACGCCTGTGGCGCTGATCGTCTCCGCGATCACGCTCGGCGGCACATTCATGGCGCTTTCGGCCCTGGGATTCCGGCTTGCCCGGACCATGCAAGGCGGCAGCCAGGGCCGCGCCATTGCCCTTATGACGGCTGCATTCGGCGTGGGACAGACTGCCGGCCCCGTAGCGGCCGGCTTCCTCTATGACCGGTCCGGTGATCTCTACGCCGCCTCGATGCTGGCAGGCGCGTCGCTGGTGCTGGCCGCGGGCCTCACCATCGTCTCCGGACTTGTGGAAAGGGCGCGGAAATCTGCGTGATTTGACCGGGAAATCCCGCCGTTTGCCCCAAATCGCCGCCTGTCGGCCCATCCCTTTCACAGGCATGCTTGATCTTCGCACGAGGGGCGGTTAACAGAGGCTCCGAAAACTATGCTTCAAACACAGCCAAGGACCGCCAGATGAGCGACATTGCCGAACGCATCAAGAAAATTGTCATCGAGCATCTCGATGTCGAAGCTGACAAGGTCACGGAAAACGCAAGCTTCATCGACGACCTCGGTGCCGATTCGCTCGACAACGTCGAACTCGTGATGGCGTTCGAGGAAGAATTCGGCGTGGAAATCCCCGACGATGCGGCGGAGCACATCCAGACGGTGGGCGACGCCATAAAGTTCGTCGAAAAGGCCACCGCCTGACCCTCAAGGCGCTTCGCTGCCTTCAAGGGCACTGTTTCCTTGTGCGAAAGACAAGACAGGCGGTCGAAAGGCCGCCTTTTTGTCTTTATAGGGCATAGTCGGGCGGTTCTTGCTGCCGGCCAAGCTGCAATCGATCGATCAGGATACTCTGCGCATGAGAAGAGTTGTTGTCACCGGCCTCGGCATGGTCTCTCCGCTCGCCTGTGGTGTGGATGATACCTGGAAGCTGCTGCTTTCGGGCAAGAGCGCTGCGGCGCGCATCACCCAGTTCGAGGTCGAGGACCTTCCGGCGAAGATCGCCTGTTCCATTCCGCTCGGCGACGGCAGCAACGGCACGTTCAACGCCGACGACTGGATGGAGCCGAAGGAGCAGCGCAAGGTCGATCCCTTCATCATCTACGCCATGGCCGCATCGAAACAGGCGCTGGACGATGCCGGTTGGCATCCGCAAACCCACGAGGACCAGTGCGCCACCGGTACGATGATCGGCTCCGGCATTGGCGGCATCGCCGGCATAGCCGAGACGGCGCTGGTATTGCAGGAGCGCGGCCCGCGCCGCGTTTCCCCGTTTTTCATTCCCGGCCGCCTGATCAATCTGGCCTCGGGACAGGTCTCGATCCGTTTCGGGCTCAAGGGGCCGAACCATTCGGTCGTCACGGCCTGCTCCACCGGCGCTCACGCCATTGGCGATGCCTCGCGTTTGATCATGCTTGGCGATGCCGACGTGATGGTCGCCGGCGGCACGGAGTCGCCGATTTCGCGCATTTCCATGGCGGGGTTTGCCGCATGCAAGGCTCTTTCCACCGACTTCAACGACGAACCGACGCGCGCATCGCGCCCCTATGACCGCGACCGCGACGGCTTCGTCATGGGCGAGGGCGCCGGCATCGTGGTTCTGGAAGAGTACGAACATGCCAAGGCCCGCGGCGCGAAAATCTATGCCGAAATCGTCGGCTACGGGCTCTCGGGCGATGCCTATCACATTACCGCGCCGGCCGAAGATGGCGACGGCGCGTTCCGCTGCATGCAGATGGCGATGAAGCGCGCCGGCATCCAGCCAGGCGACATCGATTACGTCAATGCGCATGGCACATCGACCATGGCCGACACGATCGAACTGGGAGCGGTGGAGCGCGTGCTGGGCAATGCCGCCGCGACAGCCTCGATGTCTTCGACCAAATCGTCGATCGGTCATTTGCTTGGCGCGGCCGGCGCGGTTGAGGCGATCTTCTGCATCCTCGCCATACGCGACCAGATCGTGCCGCCGACCATCAATCTCGACAATCCCGAGCGGGAAACAGCCATAGATCTGGTGCCGCACACGGCAAGGAAGCGCAAAGTGGAGGTCGCCCTGTCGAATTCTTTCGGATTCGGCGGCACAAACGCATCGCTCGTCATGCGGTCAGTATAGTATTCAACAAAAGGCGTTTGCGCCGATTCGCAGCTCCGCCGCGCCACAATCTGGCCCGGATGAGCCATAGAGTAACGCTTCGCAGGCCCTGGGGCATGTTCGATGGCGCAATTTGGCAGCGGGCACCGTTTGGATGAGTGACACGCAACAGACCGACCAGCCGGGCATGGTACGCGACAGGCCGCGCGAGCCTGTGAACCGTCCGCGTTCGCCGCAGGAGGCCTTGAAGCCGGCCGATCCGCCGCCGCCACCGAAACGCTCCCGCCAAGCCCGCAACGGGCTGGTCGTATTCTTCAATTTCCTGATGACCTTGCTCGTGGTCGGCACGCTCGGCCTGTTCGCCGCCTTCTACTTTGGCAAGCTCCGGTTCGAGGAAACAGGTCCGCTGCAAACGGCGCGCACCGTCGTCGTCAAGGAAGGGTCAAGCCTCGCACGCATCGCCGAACAACTCGAGGCTGCCGGCGTCATCGACAACGAGTTGCTGTTTCGCCTCGGCGTTCGCGGTTATGGCGCGGCGGGCGACCTCAAGCCCGGGGAATATGCCTTCACGCCGGGCATGAGCATGTTCGACGTGATGGAAGCCATCCGCACCGGCAAGGGCATCCTCTACAAGATCACCTTCCCGGAAGGCCTGACCAGCTACCAGATTGTCCAGCGGTTGAAGGACGATCCGGTTCTTGCGGGCGATCTGCCTGCCGAAGTTCCGGCGGAAGGTACGCTACTGCCGGACACATATGCATACCAGCGTGGAGCCACCCGTGCTGAAATCCTTGATCTCATGCGGCGCGCGCAAGAAAGGCTCGTGGCGGAAACCTGGCGCGAGCGGATCGACGGCCTGCCGCTGAAGACGCCGGAAGAAATGGTCACACTCGCCTCCATCGTCGAGAAGGAGACGGGCCGGGCTGACGAAAGGCCGCGCGTTGCCGCGGTGTTCATCAACCGGCTCAACCAGGGCATGCGCCTGCAGTCGGATCCGACAATTCTTTACGGGATATTCGGCGGCGCGGGACGTCCGGCAGACAGGGCCATCACACGCACGGACATCGACACGCCAACGCCCTACAACACCTATACCATCGACGGCCTTCCGCCGGGGCCGATTGCCAATCCGGGCCGTGCGGCGCTCGAAGCCGTGTCCAATCCTTCGCGCACCAAGGAACTCTATTTCGTCGCCGACGGCACGGGCGGACACGTGTTTGCCGAAACGCTCGATGAACACAACGACAACGTCAAGCGCTGGCGTGAAATCGAGAAGCGGCTGCGCGAGCAGCAGGAAAAGATTGCCGCCGAAAAGCCCGCCAACGGCGCTGCAGACCCGGCGGCTGCCAAGCCGCAGGTCCGGCAGTGAGGCGGAAGGCGGCGCTCCGATGAGCCTGCAAAGCATGACGGGCTTTGCACGCACCGAGGGCCGCGCCGAATGCGGGGCAGCTTCGGGCAAATGGATTTGGGAATTGCGCTCCGTCAATTCCAAGGGGCTGGAAATCCGCTTTCGCCTGCCTGCGGGCCTTGAGGGCGGCGAGAGCGATTATCGCCGCGCCATCGGGGCCAGGCTGACGCGCGGCAATGTCCAGGCGAGCCTCCAGTTCGAGCGTGACGCCGGCGCGTCCGTACCGGTCGTGAACCAGGCAGCGCTGGAAGCGGTGCTTTCGGCAATTGCGCGCATCGGCAGGGAGTTGGGATCGCCCCCGCCGGCGGCAGAAGCGATCCTGCAGATTCGCGGCGTGATGGAACCGGGCGAAGGCGAGATCGGGCAGGAAGAAATCGACACGCGCAATGCCGCGATCCTGAACGGCCTCGAAGTGGCTGCCGCAGCCCTTGCGCAGGTGCGTGCGAGCGAGGGCGCCGCCGTTGCCAACGTGCTGCTTGGCCAGGTTCGCGCGATTTCAGGGCTCGTGGAAAAGGTCGAGGCCGATCCCTCCCGCAGCCCGGAGGCCATCCGCGAAAGGTTGCGCGCGCAACTTGCAGTCCTCCTTTCCGAACCTTCGGCGATCGATCCGCAGCGTCTGCACCAGGAAGCTGCGATCCTCGCCACCAAGGCAGACCTTCGCGAGGAAATCGACCGCCTTCATGCCCATGTTGAAGCGGCGAAGGCATTGCTCACCGGACCGGGGCCAGCCGGGCGAAAGCTCGATTTCCTCGCGCAGGAATTCAATCGCGAGTGCAACACGATCTGCTCGAAATCGAATGCAGCCTCTGTAACCGCGTGCGGACTGGAGATGAAAGTGCTAATCGACCAGTTCCGCGAGCAGGTGCAGAACATCGAATAGGGGCAGGGCATGGGGGACGTCGACCACGGCGGCATAGGCGAAACGCTGGAGCGGCGCGGCATCATGCTCGTGCTGTCATCGCCGTCCGGCGCGGGAAAATCCACCATCGCCCGCAACCTCCTCGACAAGGACAACAATCTCGAACTGTCGGTTTCCGTCACGACGCGGCCGCGCCGGTCGAGCGAGATAGAAGGCACGCACTATCATTTCATTTCAGTCAAGGATTTCGAGCGGCTGCGCCAGTCCGACGCGCTGCTGGAATGGGCGCAAGTCCATGACAATTTCTACGGCTCGCCGCGCGACCCGGTGGAGAAGGCGCTCCGCGAAGGGCGCGACATGCTCTTCGACATCGACTGGCAGGGTGGGCTGCAGGTTACGGAGAAGGCGCGTGCCGACGTCGTCAGCGTGTTCATCCTGCCGCCATCAATGGAAGAGTTGAAGGCGCGCCTCCAGCGCCGCGCAGAGGACAGGCCGGAAATCATCGAGCGCCGGCTCAAGAACGCGTTGGTCGAGATCCCGCATTGGCGCGACTACGACTATGTCGTGATCAATGACGACCTGCAACGCGCACAGGCCCAGGTGCAGGCGATCCTGACCGCCGAACGGCTGCGCCGCGACCGCCGTCCCGGCCTCTTCGAGTTCGAGGAAGGGTTGTTGAAATAGGCTGGAACTTCGCTAAAGTAGCAGTATGGCCGGGGGGCGCAATGCTGGAAAAGTTGGTGAAGTGGTTCTTGTTCAGCGTGGTGGTAGCGCTGCTTCCGCTGATTTTTTCCTGGGCAAGTTCATTCATCACCGCAACAACCGAAGGCGTTTTCGCAGGTCATCTCAAAAGGAGAATTGTTCATTGTAAGCGCGGCAATTTGTGCCGCTGCCATTGGAGATCTGATCGGGAAGGGCCACATCACAAAGGTGAATACGGTATTGGCCTATGCAACCGGTGGCGCGTCCGTAATGATCTTGATGATGTCTTCGCTATTCTACGCCAATGTGACCAACTCCACGGGCGCGGGATTCGAAGCGGTGGCAGTGATCAGCATCTGGTTTTACGTGGGTTCCGTTTTGGCGGGCGCAGCAAGCATCATGCTGGGAGAACTGTGAAATGGCAGAACTGGGAACATTCGAGATTTTCGGTATGGCCGTGACCGGTGTATCGGCCGCTATATCGGTGTTTTCGGCGGCGCTGGCCCTTTACCTCAAGAAGGCGAAGATGCGTGACGAGGTGATTTCTGTCCGGATCGAGGGTAAAGAGATTTTCATAAACCGGGATATGACTGCCGAAGAGGTCGGCCGTCGAGTTCTCGGTGAAGTTATTTGAATTTAGACCAGCCGGGCCAGCTTCACGAATTCCGCTACACTCAGCGTCTCCGCCCGCCGCTCTCCTTCGATACCCGCCTTCTCAAGCAAGGCGGCCCCGCCAAGCGGCTTCAGGCTTTGGCGCAGCATCTTGCGCCGCTGGCCGAACGCGGCTGCCGTTACCCTTTCCAGTGCGCGCAGATCGCAGGGAAGAGGGGTTTCCCGCGGCACGAGATTGACCACCGAGGAAGTAACCTTGGGCGGGGGCGTGAAGGCGCGCGGCGAAATGTCGAACGCTATTTCCGTATGGCACCGCCAGTTTGCCAGCACCGCCAACCGGCCATAGGCGTCATCACCGGGCTGTGCGACGATGCGTTCGGCAACCTCGCGCTGGAACATCAGCGTCATCAAGGCATAGAAGGGCGGCCAGGGTTCGGCCGCGAGCCAGCCGGTGAGCAGCGGCGTTGCAATGTTGTAGGGCAGATTGGCGACAATCTTCGCGCCCGCAGATACCAGCGCCGCCATGTCGGCCTTCAGCGCATCCGCTTCCACCACCCGCAGCCTGCCCGGATAGCGGCTGGCGATCTCCTCAAGCGCCGGCAGGCATCGCTCGTCGCGCTCGATAGCCACCACATTGGCGCCGGCCGCCAGCAGCGCCCGCGTCAGCCCGCCCGGGCCCGGCCCGATTTCCAGTACCTCGACACCTTCCAGCCTCCCGGCCTGTCGGGCAATGCGCGCGGTCAGGTTCAGGTCGAGGAGGAAATTCTGGCCCAGCGCCTTCTTCGCATCAAGGCCATGGCGTTCGATCACCTCGCGCAGCGGCGGCAGGTCATCGATCTGTCCCGCCTTGGTGCTCACGCCGCACTTTCCCGAAGAGCCATCGCCCGCGCCATCTTCAGCGCCGCCACGAAACTTGACGGATCTGCCCTGCCGGTGCCGGCCAGCGCGAATGCGGTGCCGTGATCGGGCGAGGTGCGGATGAAGGGCAAGCCGAGCGTGACGTTTACCCCGTCCTCGAAGGCCAGCGTCTTTGCCGGGATCAGCGCCTGGTCGTGATACATGCAGATTGCCGCGTCATAACCAGCCCGTGCCTTGGCGTGGAACATGGTGTCGGCCGGTAGCGGGCCTGTCGCGTCGATCCCCCCGGCGCGCAATTGCGCAACTGCCGGGGCGACGATCTCGATGTCTTCGCGGCCCATGGCCCCGCCTTCGCCTGCATGCGGATTGAGACCGGCCACCGCCAGCCGCGGTTTCGCTATGCCGAAACGGGCGGCAAGATCGCGCGCCGTCACGCGGGCCGTTTCGACGATCAGCGATGTCGTCAGGGCCTGCGGAACCTTTGCCAGGGCAATGTGGATTGTGACGGGGACGGTGCGAAGCTCGTCGCTTGCGATCATCATGACCGGCAACACCTTGCCGCCGGTCTTTTCATGCGCCAGTTCCGCCAGGTATTCGGTGTGGCCCGGATGGGAAAAGCCGGCGCCATAGAGCGCTTCCTTGGAGATCGGGCAGGTGACGAGCGCGCCTGCCTTGCCAGCGAAAACTGCATCGACACCGGCGCGGATCGCCTCGATCACCAGCGGCGCATCTTGGCCCGAAGGCTTGCCCGGTTCGCCGCGCATCGCGCCAGACAGGCTGACGACCGGAAGGCCGCCGCCAAAGGCGCCCGGCATTTCCCCGGCCTCAACCGCGCTGATCTTGACCGCGAGGCCAAGGGCCAGCGCCCGCCGCGAAAGCATGGAAGGATCGCCGATGACGAAGAACGGCGGCAGCTTCAGCCGTTTGCGCGCCGCCCAGGCAAAAAGGATGATGTCGGGACCGATGCCTGCAGGCTCGCCGATGGTCACGCAAAGCGGCTTTTGCGCGTCCGGCAAGATCTCACCGGTAAACGATGGTTGACGATTTGCGCAGGTCGGCAAGGAACTCGGCAGCCGCGTCGTCGCCCTTGCTTTCAAGCTGCTCGAATGACTGCTCCTGAGCCAGCACTTCAACCGCCTTGTCGTCGTCCGTCTCGCGCGCACGGCAAACGCCAAGCATTTCCACGCCCTTTTCAGTCGTCTGGGGCGCCGTCAACTGGCCCTGCTGCGTGGATTTGACCGGCTCTGCCCAGTTTTGGGGCAGTTGGGGAGCAAGTTGCCGGCCAAGGTCCTTGACCGCGACATCCTTGTACGACTTGGCAAGTTCGATTGCTTTCTCGCAACCCTGGTACTGGGCACGGAACGCCTGTGCTTCTGCCATGCGCGCCTTGACGCTCGTCGCTGCTTTTTCCTTGGGAATGACGAAGATGACCTGCTGCAGGATGTATTCGGTCGTGCTTGGCTTCTGCTGGCCGGACTTTCGCAAGTCGGCAATGGCCTTGCTTCCGGATTTCTGCCGGGTTTCCTGCTGAAGACGTCCGCCTGCCATGCGGCTCCAGGTGATCTGAACGCGGATGTATTCCTTGAAATGGTCCGCGCCGATCCCGATGCCGTCAAGCTGCCGCGCCATCACCTCCGGCGTCGCCTTGTTGCTCTTGGCGAAGTTGGCGAATGATTCATTGACCTGCTGGTCGGTGGCTTCCAATCCGCGGCTTTTAGCTGCCGACATCTTCACGCGTTCGTCGACCAGTTCCTTGATCGTTTCTTCCTGGCTCGCATTGACGCGCCGCAACTGCCGGAATTTCTGCCGCCGCTGGATATCGTAATTGGTGATAGGCTGGCCATTCACCAGCGCGCGGATATAGGTGCCCTTTTGTGCAACCGTGTTTTTCTGGGTCAACACCTTGGCCTTGTCGGCCTCGGCTGCGGCCTCCTGCGCCGTTGGTATCGCTGCCGCAGCCTCGACTTCCTGGCCCTTGGTCCTGGCGGTGGATTCAAGCGGTTCGGTCGGCGTCGTGCAGGCAGCCAGCACCATGGCCAAGCCTCCTGCCACCACCCTCGCCGAATATTTGCCCAGTGACTTCAATTTGCCTGCCCATGCCGTCCAAGCCCGGAACGCAAGCCGGGGAAAAACGGGCTTGTGTACCCGTGATACGGCAAAACTTTGTCGCTCCAAGCCCTCCCGCACCGCGCGGAGTGCGCCTCTAATTGCTCTGCGTGGTGTTGTCGAGCGTGTATTTGTAACCGTAGTCGCCAATCGTTCGAAGGCCCAGCCGGAACATGACCGAAGTCTCCTCCGCATCGCCCGTGTAGCGATTCTCCGCCTCCGCATAGGCTACCGAGAACGAGAAGCAGCTATCGTCATAGGCAAGGCCGATACCGCGCTGGTACAGGTTGCCCTCTTCGATGTCGAAGCTCATCGACGCAAAGCCGCGCCATGTCTCCGACAGCTTCACGCTGGCCGATGCATTCACTTCATGGCGGCGCACGGAATAGGCGTAGATCGGCTGGTCGTCGATGAACACATAGGACATCGCCGCCCCGAACAACGGATTGACGTACCGGGCCGAAACCTCGCCGCGCCTGAATGCCAGGTCGCTTTCGTCGAACCGGCCACTGACGCCCAGGAGCAGCCCCTGGTTGTCGTTCACCGACGCGGAAACCACATAGTCCGACCGGTCGGTTTCAAGGCCCGACTCAAGTCCCGCATTGACCACATCGACCTGGCTGAACGAATTTTGCCCTGCGACCTGGAACGACTGGCCTGCCACCAGATCGATCGATGCGCCGCTCTTGAACGAGGCGGAATAACGGAAGCCGGCATTGGCGCGGGTTCCGCCTTCGACCCGGTCATAACCCGAGAACTTGTCACGCTCGAACAGGTTCGTCGTGTCGAAGACCATGCTTTGCGCGTCTTCATTGGGGAAGCTGCCGATATGCGTTTCGTCGGGGCGCACGATGATTTGTGCGATCGGCTCGAAGATGTGCGTCGCAAAACCGTCCGTCGCGGTCAGCGGATAGCGAATCTCCAGCATGCCCGAGACCATGCCGCGCCCCAGATTCTCGTTGTCAGGTAGCGGATTGTACACCGTGTCCGGATCGTCGGTGTTGAGAATGATGCCGTCGCCGCGTCCCGACAGGGAAGCCGTCACCAACGCGCCGTTATAGACCTCGCTCGCCTTCCACTCGCTCTCCAGGCTCAGGCGCGTCCAGTTCCCCTCGATGCCGTGGAACCGTTCCGATGCCTGCTTGCCCGGCGCCGGATTGAAATTGAACACGTTTGGCTGGTGCCGGTAGATGTTCTGGAAATTCATGTCAAACGCGACTTGGCCACCGCCGATCGCCTCGTCGGAAACCCAGTTGTAATCCATGACCGGCAGCGCGTTGCCCTGCTGGTCCTGCAGCTTCTGGTCGCCCGGCCTGCTGTTGTCCTGGTCGAGTTCGTCGTCCTGCACCAGGAATTTCTGAAAGCGGAGGTCGAAATAGTTCTTGCCGGCAAGTCCCGTGAGATAGATCTCGTTCGTGACGTCGCGCTTGCCGAATTCGCCGAGATTGTAGGTCCGGGCAAAGTCCTCGTCGGACTGCAGAAGCGCACTCCATCCAAACTTCCAGCGTGGATTGATGCGAAACTGGCCGGTTGTCATCAGCGCCAGCCGCTGATCGACACTGCTGTCGATGGTGCCGCTGTCGAACTCCTCAGGCTTCTTCTGGTCGATGCCGGAAATCTTGACGTTGTACATGCCGTTGCGCAGCCGGTGGCGCCATTCCGCCTCCGTCAGGAACCCTTGGTTCGAATACCAGGTCTCGCTGATCGTGACGTCGTAGTTCTTTGCCGGAGCCCAGAAATAGGCGCCCTTGACCCCGAACCCCTTGTTCTCGGAGAAGGAGACGGACGGGAACAGGAAACCGGACTGGCGCCTGATCGACGGGTCGGCATGCGAGAAGCGCGGAAGATAGGCGATCGGCTTGCCGAAGAGCTCGAAGCTGGCGCCCTCGTACTCAACCCGCTTTGTGCGGTCGTTGATCGTCACCCGCTTGGCCCTGATCTGCCACAGCGGCGGTTTTTCGGGGTTTTCCTTGCAAGGCTCGCAGGCGGTGTACACGCCATTGTTGAAGACCGCGATCTCCCCGTCGCGCCGCTCGGCGCTCTCGGCTGCAAAGCGGGTATTGTCTGCGGCTTCCACCTTCAGCGATGACACGAAGCCGTCGCTGAAATCGTCGGTGATGTCGATTTCCTCGGCATAGATGCGCGAACCGCTTGGTTCGACGATCTCGACCGCGCCCTGGGCGATGACGCGGCCGGAGCGGCGCGAATAGGACACGCGCTGCGCAACAAGCGTGTAGCCGTTATAGGCGATCTGGACGTTGCCGACAGCTTCGACGAGGTCGTTGTCGTTGCTGTAGACAAGCTGATCTGCCTCCAGCAACATCTGCCCGTCATCGGTGTCGCTGTCGCTGGCGAACAACCGTTCGCTCAACTGCGCCGATGCAGGAGCGATCATGCCGGGGACGGCAAGAAACAGCGTGGCGGCCGCAGCGACCGCCAGCGCAACGCGCCCCGTTCCGCCCATCAGAAAGGACCGGTTCTTCATCCGTCCTCCTGATGCAGCAAGATGCTGATTCCAAATACGATTGCCACTATCGAAGGGGACCATGCCGCGACCGCTGGCGGCACAATCCCGTTGCTCCCCAAAGAGGTGACCAGTTTTGTCACGGTATAAAGCACGAAGCCGCAGACGATGCCACCCAAAATCATCCGCCCGACCTGCCCGAAACGCACGAACCTTAACGACACTGTGGACGCGATGAGAACCATGGCCACGAGAAACAGCGGAAGCGAAAGAAGGCTATGGAATTGAACGAGATAGGGCCCGGGATTGGAGCCTGACAGCCTTGCCTTCGCGGCCATCGAAGGCAGGCCCCAAAGCGGCACGGAATCGGGATTTGCGGTCACCCCGGCGAGTGTGTCGGCGGTGAGCAGGCTATCGATTTCATAGCTGTCGTGCTTTTTCGGCATCGCATCGGGGCCGGTGACTTCGACTTCCTTCAAGATCCAGCCGCTGCCGGCGAATCGCGCGCTGGCTGCGTCGATCCGTTCATAGATCGTGCCGTCCTCGTCGAACCGCAGTACCCTAACGTCATCGAGCTTCTGTCCTAAGTTGCGCGCTATCCTGGCGTTGATGACCGAGGTGCCTGCCTTGTCCTCCTGGCGGATCCAGTACCCGGACTCCTTGCCGTTCTTCATGCGGTCGCGCTTGTCGAAGATGCGGGTCTCGAGATTCTGGCTCATCTCGAAGGCTGTGACCGCCACCGGATTGTACACAAGCGTGGCGAAAATCCCGATCAGTATGGCCGCGATACTGGCGGGCATAAGGAACTGCCATGCGGAAACGCCAGCGGCCCGCGCGACCACCAGTTCCATCTTCTGGTTGAGTTGCGTCAGCGTCACCATCGCCGCGAAAAGGCAGGCGAAGGGAAACGCCTTGTCGAGGAAAATCGGCGCCTTGAGCGCTGAAAGCTGCAAAAGCGACAACATCGACACGTCGGCCTTTTCCGCCGCCTTGCGCAACTGGTCGACGAAATCGATGATGACGATAAACACCAGCAGCGAGACGAACATCCCGGCGACGGTCCGCGAAAAGCGCGAGGCGATGTAAAATCCGAGTGTGCGTCCGATCATGCGCGCACTCCGGCCAATCGCCTTCGCCAGGCAATGTAGCGCTGGCCAAGTTCGCCTGCCTGCCGTTGCAAGGCAAGCGTGGCTTCATCAACCCGCAGCTGCGCCTTGTGCGGCAGCGCCACCGGCTGGCCGCGCACCAGCATCCAGGTTGCGCCGGCAATTGCCGAAAGCGGTAGCGCGTAGACGAAAAACACCATTGCCGGATCGGTCTTGGTCGCGCTCAGCGCCGAAAAGGCCAGCCCCCGCAACATCGTCGCCACAAGCATTCCAGCGCCGATCGCCGAGCCATGGCTTTGCCGGTTCGAGCGCGCATGACCGGCAAAGGCCAGCATCACCAGCACATAGGCGAACGGCCAAAGCATTTCCGAAAAGCGCTCATGCAATTGCGCGCGGTAGAGGCCCGGCTTCTCGCGATAGTAGCGGTCGTCGGGATCGGGATTGAGCAATTGCGGCGTCGTGCGTTCTTTCGGGCGGATGTCGCCGATCTCGATCTTGGCCGCAAAGGTGGAAAGGTCGAAGAGGTAGGATTCATACCTGATGACGGTCAGATTGCCGCCCTCGGCGTCGCGTTGCTGAATCTCGCCATCCTTCAGCAGCAGATAGGCGTTTTCACCCTCGCGGCTGACGAAACCTTTGGCGGCAGTGAAAAGTATGGACTTGCCTGCCTCGCGCTCATCCGAAATCAGGATGCCGGAAAGTACGCCGCCCGGTTCGCGGCGGGCCACATGGAAAACCAGCCCTTCCTCGACCTTGGTGAAAGTTCCGTCGCGGATGATGACCTGCACGAGGTCCGCGCGCATTTCAGTTGCGAAAACCTTCAGGGTGAGCAGGCTCCATGGCGAAACGAAATGCCCGACAATGCCTGTGAAGATGCTGCACAACAGCGCCAGAACCAGAAGCGGCTTGGCCAGGACCCAGCTCGACGCGCCGCTTGCGTTCACCACCACCAGTTCGGAATTCGAGTTCATGGTGTTGACCGTAAACACGGTCGCCAGGAGCAGGGCGATCGGAATGACGGCCAAAAGCAGCATCGGGATCGCCAGTGTCGTCAACGCCAGATAGGCGATGATTGTCTGGCCCTTGGTCGTGATGACGTCGAGTTCCTTCAGCGCCTGGATGATCCAGACCACGCCGGCGAGCGAGCCAAGCGTTACGAGCGCCGCAATTCCGGCGCGCCTGAAGATGTAGCGCTCGATCAGATTCATGCCCGCATGGTCACCCTGGCGTATCGCTTCCCGGATTTTCCCGGCCCTTGTCTGCGCTTGGACCGTTCGCCCGATTGCACGGCGATGGCGGCTTTTTTGCGGTTCGAGGGCCCGGTGCATTTCTCGTTGCGGCCTTGCGGCCGGTATGTGGCGGCCCCGCCGCAAAACTGCGCCGGCCGCTTTACGCTCGTGGTTACCATCCCATTAAGCACTCTTGCGCGAAATGGCTAAAAATGGGCGAAAGGATAGGGTTAACAGCTATTTAAACCGTTTTTTCAGGAATGTTGCATGCCCGACACGAAAAGCGGCCGGTGCAAATCGCCGCGCATGGCAGACAAGTTGCTGCAAACGCGCTAAACAACGCGCTTGTCCGGCCGTCCGGCCATCCAATTCTCCCAACTGATTCTGCTTCATCGCGAAGGTTCGTCCATGGCAAAACTACCGGTAGTCACATTCACCAAACTCGAGAAGCCCGCCGCTGGAACGGTCGTTTTCCTGGTGGGCAAGGATGAGGAATTGCCGGCAATCGCAGTGGACCTGGACGAAGGCGGCAGGCTCGCCCGCGCCATCGAGATCAACGAATTCAAGGGCAAGGCCGGAAGCACGATCGAACTGCTGGCTCCGGGAGGCAAGTTCGAGCGCTTCGTCATTGCGGGCGCCGGCGATGTCGCAGCCAATGGCGAACATGACTGGATGAAGCTGGGTGGCAAGGCGCGGGCCGCTGCACCAAAAAGCGAAACGATAACAGTGATTTGCGAGACGGCAGCAGGGCCCCTTCCACCAGAGGCCTGCGCGGCGATCGCGGCCGGGGCAAAGCTTCGCGCGTATGATTTCGACATTTACCGCACGAAGGACAAGAAGGACGGCAAAACGCAGCGCCTCGTCATCGCCTGCGCGGACCCTGCAGCGGCGCGCAAGGCCTGGAAAGCGATGGAGGCAATCACGGACGGTGTCGTGACGGCCCGCGACTTGGTCAACGAGCCGGCAAACATGCTTGGCCCGGTGGAGTTCGCGGCCCGCGCGCAGGCGTTGGCGGACCTTGGCCTCGAGGTGGAGATTCTCGACGAAAAGGCCATGAGCAAGCTGAAGATGGGCGCACTGCTGGGCGTTGCGCAAGGCTCGGTCCGTCCCCCGCGCATGGTCGTTATGCAATGGCGCGGCGGCAAGGAAAAGGACGCCCCGCTTGCCTTCATCGGCAAGGGCGTAGTCTTCGACACCGGCGGTATCTCGATGAAGCCTGCGGCCGGCATGGAGGACATGAAAGGCGACATGGGCGGGGCGGCCGCGGTCACCGGCCTCATGCAGGCGCTTGCGGCACGCAAGGCGAAGGTCAACGTCGTCGGCATCATCGGCCTTGTCGAGAACATGCCGGACGGCAATGCCCAGCGTCCCGGAGATATCGTGACGTCGATGTCCGGGCAGACGATCGAGGTACTCAATACCGACGCTGAAGGCCGGCTCGTGCTTGCCGACGCACTCTGGTACTGTCAGGAACGCTTCAAGCCAAAATTCATGATCAACCTTGCAACGCTGACCGGCGCGATCTTGGTCGCGCTCGGCAACCAGCATGCGGGCCTTTTCTCCAACAATGACGAATTGGCCGCGAACCTGCTGGAATCGGGCAAGTTCACCGACGAGCGGCTGTGGCGCATGCCGATGGGCCCGGACTACGACAAGATGATCGATTCCAAGAACGCCGATATGAAGAACATCGGCGGGCGCTTTGCCGGATCGATCACGGCGGCGCAGTTCCTGCAGCGCTTCGTCAATGACGTACCGTGGGCCCATCTCGACATCGCTGGCACGGCCATGGGATCGCCGAAGACCGATTTCAGCCAGTCCTGGAGTTCCGGTTTTGGCGTAAGGCTGCTCGAAAGGCTGGTGTCGCAGCACTACGAATAGGCGGGTTATGGCGGAGGTCCTGTTCTACCATTTGAGCGAACGCACGCTGGAGCAAACGCTGCCCGGCCTTCTCGAAAAGTGCCTCGAACGCGATTGGCGCGTGGTTGTGCAGGGCACCATGCGCGAGCGTCTCGACGTGCTCGATGCCCTGCTTTGGACCTACAATGAGGAAGGTTTCCTCCCGCACGGGATGGTTCGCGACGGTACCGAGGCAATGCAGCCGGTTTGGCTGACCGATGACGACGGCAATCCGAACGGCGCGAATGTCCGCTTCATGATCGACGCTGCAACGCCGCCCGATCTCGCGCTGTATCTGCGCGCCGTCTACATCTTCGACGGCCATGACGAATCTTCGCTCAGCCACGCCCGTACACGCTGGAAAATCGAAAAATCTGCAGGCCACGCAGTAACTTACTGGCAGCAGAACTCCCGCGGCGGCTGGGAGCGCAAGGCATGAAAAACCGGCGGGGCATTGCTGCCGCCGCCGGTCGTTCCCGCACTTCGATACGCGTTATTGTGCGGTGCCGGTACCAGTTCCGGTGCCAGACGGCGCCGTGGTGGTGCCGGTTCCGGTCGACTCGGTTGCCGCCGGCGGCGTGGCCGACTGTGCCGGCGCCGTCGGATCGGTTGCCGGGGCAGTGGTCGTGTCGGTGGTCGGGGCCGGCGCCGGTGCAGTCGTCGTGTCCGTGGTCGCTGCAGGCGGGGTCGCCGGCGTCGTATCCGTCGTCGACGGTGTGGTCGTCACAGCCGGATCCGTTGTGATTGCACGATCTGTCGTGTCCGCGCCGGAGAAAGCGTAGATCGCCGCAATCACCGCTATCGCCGCCACGATCAGGATGATCCATATAGCGCCGCTATTGTCGGAGCGGGCCACGGTCGTGCGGGACGTCGTGCGCGTGCCCGGCGTCGTGTCGTAGTTCTTGTTGAGATCGTCTGTCTGGTCAATTCTGGCCATGGTCTGTCCTTTCCCGGGGGTTCCATTTCCTCGGGGAAAACGTCGCTCCATGCCGAATGTTCCGCTGGCGGAGGCCGTGCGGGCAATCACGAACCGCAACGCAATGTTTGCAGGCGGGCGTGCATGCGGCCTAACCGGCCACGGCTGCCTCGTATTCATGGCTCAACTTCAGCCAGCCTTCCTCGGCCTGCACAAGCTTGGTTTCCAGCTCGGAACGATCCTTGGCCAGCTTTGCCGCCCTTGCCGGATCCTTGGCGTAAAGATCGGGCGCGGCGAGTTCGCGGTCGATCCGCTCGATCATCTGCTGCAGCTTGGCCATGGCATCCTCGGCTGCCTTGATGCGGCGCGCCAGCGGTTCCATTTCCCGGCGCCGCTCTGCCGTATCCTTGCGCCGTTCCGCGCCGGTCTTGCGTTCAGGCTCTGGTACGGCGGGCTTCTTCTGCTTGGGCGGGCGGCCGGTCAGTACTTCAGTCCGGTATTCCTCGATATCGCCCTCATAGGCCCGCACGGTGCCGTCGCGCACCAGCCACAGGCGGTCGACGCTTGCTTCCACCAGCGACCGGTCGTGGCTGATGATGATGACAGCACCGGGAAAATCGTTGAGCGCCAGCATCAACGCTTCGCGCGCCTGCATGTCGAGATGGTTGGTCGGCTCGTCGAGGATCAGCAAATGC
>JBGSJA010000044.1:0-3369 GCA_041742235.1 Salaquimonas sp.
TGATGAAGCATTGCCCCTGCAGGTGCGAACCTCGCGCCAGAGCGACAGGGGTAATGGCAATGGCATTCAGCATTACCGCAAGCGCGGGCAATGCCGCGACAATCAACAGCGGCGCAGCGAACAAGGCCCGGTCGCCGGAGCCGTCACCGCCGAGTGGCGTTGCGGGCGCAGCCGGTTTCAATGCCAATGTCGGCGCAGCGAAGGCTGTCAACACGCCAGCGCAAAAGCCTGCAGCCACCGCCGCAAGTGCGACCATGCCGGCCAGGCAGCAGACTGCCAATGCCGCTGGAAGGCAGGCAATGGGCGCGTATGCAGATATCGTGCGCACGCAGGAAGGGCGCGACAACATCGCCGCAGCGCTTACCGGCAAGGCGTTTTCGCAGGCAACGGCCGAGCAGCAGCAAAAGATGACGCAGCTTTTTGCCGCGATTACGAAAGGCAGGATCAACCCGGAATTCGCCCTTGCCAAGGAAGGAACACCCGAAGCGTTGCGAGGCGCGGCGGGCGACGGCAAGACAGACATGCTTGCTGAAGGGACGAAGGGGGCTTTCGCGCAAACGGGCGGGCCTGCCGGAACCGTTCTGTTGAACAACAGTCTCGACGCAGCGCAGATGCGGCAGGCCGCAATGCACGAAATGGGCGAGGCTATCGGGGCAGCCGCCCGTCGGATGGGCATTGAAGTACCCGAAGGCGAGATCGGCGGTCGCATGGAACTTGCTGCCACGGGGGCGGCGCCGACCAAGACCGCGAGGCCCGAACTTTACTCCAGTGTCGGCGACGACCCGGACAGGGGCATGGCGCTCGTCGATGGCAGGCTGGTGGAAGCCCAGTACAAGGGGCTGACCCAGATCGACAATGGGAAAATCGCGTTCAATGGTACGGGCAGCAACATTTCTGGCGGTTACTTTATCAAGTTTACGGGAAAGAACGTTGCCGCGCCCTTCGTGGCAAACCAGACCAGGACGGTTCGGGTACGGCTTTACGGACCGAACTCTTGGCCGGGCGTGGCGCAGACCGTGAAGGAATACAAGCTGGTGCGAACGCGCAACGCGGCAGGCCAGGCTGTCTGGATATATCCCAAAGCACCCGGCAACAAGCCGATCACGCAAGGCGCTTCCCCAGGACACGGCATGATCATTGACGAGGTTGTTCGCAATGGCAATGCGGCGCCGGTTGTACGTACACTGCTGCACTACGATCTCGGTTTGGGAGGGGGCAGCCCCTTGTCCCGGTCCAACAATGGACAACTGACCACGTCTGCCCATCCTGGCAACCTGCAACGCATTCGCGGTTCGGTCACTGCCAAGGAAATCTGGATTTATCGCGGCCCTTCCACCGGTACCGGTTCGTGGATCAAGATCACGGACGGCGGCAGGGGCGATACCACCCGCAAGCGCGATGGCATGATCGGCTACGACGTGCTGAAGCGACGGAGCGAAATCTTCCTCGTATTCCGCGGGCCGGTCAGAACCGGCCACAGCCCGGTGCAGGTTGGCGACAACAATGGTGGCGAGGGCTGGGTTCGCGACCCGAACAAGAGAACGCCCAAGGACCAAAACGACTGGGACAGCGCATTCCCGTTCTTCCCGGTCGTTCCGCCGGCTTTCGTACCGCCGATCCCGCCGATCCCGCCGGTTTTACCGCCAGTTTTACCGCCGATCGCCCCCGGGCGCCCTACAGTTGGCCCACGGATCCAGAATGGAAACACCGCCCGCGGCACGGAGCAAAAGCCAAAGCCTGAAAAGCCGAAGCCGCCAAAGCCCGATCCGGTCTGGACCGCCCTCGCAGCGCTTGGCAATTCCATATACCAACCAAGCGGCAACAAATACCAGTTCCGCAATCCGGTGCTTCGTGAAGCTGCCGAGCAGCTCGATACGCAGATCGCGAAGTATGTGAGCGACGCGAGGGCGCGGGTTACCAATAACGGGGGAGTTTGGCGAAACGACAACAATCCCGAAATCGTCCCGGCAACCCCGACAGCATCCCAGACCGGATCCAATGCTTCACGGCCTGGCACTCCGGAAAATGTGATGGCCAACGCAGTATCGCAGATCGGCAAGAACCCGAAGCTGATCGATACCCTGGGTAAAACATTCAAGGGCTTGGTGACATCCGGGACCACCGCCGCCGTGGTTACGGGAATTGGCCAAGCCCTGACCAAGATGGGTGTTCCCCTGCTCAATGGCGGGCGGCCTTATGCGTACAGCCTGTTCGGATACGGGCCTGGCTACACCGCGAAAACAAGGGTTGGCGAAATAAACGGTGGTATGAACGGGCCGTTTGTCATCTACTCGCCGCCCGGAACCCAAACCAGCCCGGCGACGATCTGGATTTCGGTCTATCCACCTGACCAGCCATCGATTCCGGTTGGCAAGAAGAGTTCCATGGGCCACGCAATCTCCTATGGCTTTGCGGTCGATCCCAAGCCGTTCGGCTTCGGCGCCGCTGGCAATACCGGTGCGGGCCACAATATTTCCATAGGTGACTTTCTTTGGTTGAGCAGGACCGGAGGGTCGGCATCGAGTCAGGCAGCTAAAACTGTCGATGCCCGGATCGCGAAACTTTACAATGGAGTTGCCGGAGCCAAGATAAAGCCTGGCAGCAACAAACTCATCATGAATCCCGTGACGGTCGGAGGCTCGGTTTCTCCGGGCGCGGGCCTGAACACTGCCTCGGGCGCGGCGTGGGTAGGAGCCGCATTCGGCACGAATGCGGTCCTTGGTCCCGCATCGCCGGAAAAGCAACCCAACCCCTTCAACAAGATTCTGGCGGGGATTGCGCCCACGGTATCGTCGGCACTGTGGATCGCGCCGGATAAAACCTATTTCAATTTCAATTGGAAGAAGGGTGTCAAGCCGCCGCCAGCACCGCCGCCAACCACGCCGGGAGCACCGGGATTTGTTCCGCCAGAAAAAGTCCCGCCAAAGGAAAAGAAAAACACAGTTGTCACCGATCCGAAGGTCTATGCGAACCGGCCTGTCAAGGGCCTGGTCGTGGAGCTGTCGCCGGCCCTGCGCGCCAGATACGGCCTGATGGACTGGGTCCGCGTCTATGACTACAAGGGCAGGCTGATCTCCTCGCTCAATCCGGCAAAACCCGCGGCGAAGTTCAGCTTCAAGATCAAGAGCGGAAGTGCTCCCGACATCGTCCAGGTCCGTACGGCCAAGGGCACCACGATGAACTTCAAGCTCTCGGGCGCAGGCACCACCGTCTTCGGCATCAACCGATCGGCGGCCGGACAGAAGGTCAATTTCAAGAGTGGCGGAAAGCACGTCGGCGCCTTTACCGACTCCAAGCTTGGCTGGTCCCGTATCGCCATCGGCGACAAGGATCGCAAGATCAACCAGCCCTCGGCCGTATTCCACGTGG
>JBGSJA010000045.1:0-1913 GCA_041742235.1 Salaquimonas sp.
TCGCTCGCGGCCATGCGCCGCCGCCAGGAAAAGGCCCGCCGCGCCGCCATGCAGGGCGGCCCGCGCGAGAAGATCACGCGCGAGGTGACATTGCCCGAGACGATCACCATCCAGGAACTTGCCCAGCGAATGTCAGAACGGTCGGTCGACGTCATCAAGTTCCTGATGAAGCAGGGCCAGATGCTCAAGCCCGGCGACGTGATCGACGCCGACATGGCCGAACTGATCGCCGCCGAGTTCGGCCACCAGGTCAAGCGCGTATCGGAAAGCGATGTCGAGGTCGGCCTGTTCGACCAGAAGGATTCGCCTGAACAGCTCCAGTCGCGGCCACCGGTCGTGACGATCATGGGCCATGTCGACCACGGCAAGACCTCGCTGCTCGACGCGATCCGCAATGCGCATGTGGTGGAAGGCGAAGCGGGCGGCATCACTCAGCATATCGGCGCCTACCAGGTGGAAAAGAACGGACACCTGATCACGTTCATCGACACGCCCGGCCATGAAGCCTTCACCTCGATGCGCGCCCGCGGCGCGCAGGCGACCGACATTGCCATCCTGGTTGTTGCGGCCGATGACGGCGTGATGCCGCAGACGATTGAATCGATCAACCACGCCAAGGCGGCGGGTGTTCCGATCATCGTTGCGATCAACAAGATCGACAAGCCGTCCGCCGATCCGCAAAGGGTTCGCACGGCATTGCTGCAGCACGAGATCTTCGTCGAAACCATGGGCGGCGATGTTCTCGACGTCGAGGTTTCGGCCAAGACCGGCGCGGGCCTCGACAAGCTGCTGGAGACGATTCTCCTGCAGTCCGAAGTCATGGAGCTCAAGGCCAATCCGGAGCGCCCAGCCGAAGGCGTGGTCATCGAGGCGCAGCTCGACAAGGGCCGCGGACCGGTGGCGACCGTGCTCGTCAAACGGGGCACGCTCAAGACCGGCGACATCATCCTTGCCGGCAGCGAATGGGGCAAGGTGCGCGCGCTGTTCAACGACCGCGGCGAGCAGCTTGCTTCCGCCGGCCCGTCCATGCCGGTCGAGGTTCTTGGCATGTCCGGCACGCCGATGGCCGGCGACCGGGTGGCTGTCGTCGAAAGCGAAGCACAGGCACGCGAAATCTCCGACTACCGCCAGCGACTCGCCCGCGAGAAGCAGATCGCCCGCCAGGCAGGTTCGCGTGGGTCGCTCGAACAGATGATGAGCCAGCTGCAGTCTTCGGACATGCGCGAGGCCGCAGTCGTCGTGAAGGCGGATGTCGGCGGCTCGGCGGAAGCGATCACCCAGGCGCTGGAGAAGCTCTCGACATCGGAAGTGCGCGCCCGCGTCGTCCATTCGGGCGTCGGCGGCATCACCGAATCGGACGTGGCGCTCGCCGCCGCTTCGAACGCGCCGATCCTCGCCTTCAATGTCCGCGCCAGCAAGCAGGCGAAAGACGCGGCCGAGCGCGAAGGCATCGAGATCCGCTACTACTCGATCATCTACGATCTGGTAGACGACATGAAGGGCGTGCTTTCGGGCATGCTTGCGCCGGAACGCCGCGAGACGTTCCTGGGCTACGCAACCATCCTGCAGGTCTTCAACGTGTCGAAGATCGGCAAGGTTGCCGGCTGCCTTGTCACCGAGGGCAAGGTCGAGCGCGGAACCGGCGTGCGCCTGCTGCGCGACAACGTCGTCATCCACGAAGGCAAGCTGTCGACGCTCAAGCGCTTCAAGGACGAGGTCTCCGAGGTCCAGTCCGGCCAAGAGTGCGGCATGGCCTTCGAGAACTACCAGGACATTCGCGAGAAGGACCAGATCGAATGCTTCCGCGTCGAGCACATCACGCGCAAGCTTTGATCCCGGGAATGTGAAAGATCAGCCGGGGCGGTCCCATCCCGCCCGGCTTCGACGAGGTGCATCATGTCCGCAAAAGGCCC
>JBGSJA010000046.1:0-15745 GCA_041742235.1 Salaquimonas sp.
CCCAGCCACCTAGCCACCCTTCCCCACCCTCATCTTTCCATCCTTAAACGTCAACTCCAGCTCCTTATGCATCGCCGCCTGTTTGGCGGAGGTAACGAGCTTGCCGCCCGCATCTTTCACCAGCGCAAAACCGCGATCGAGGATGCGTTTGTAGTTGACGCTTTCAAGCAGCGCGGCCAGATGCGAAAGCTGCTGCTCGCGTTTTTCGATGAGGCGCGCGCAGGAAAGCTGCATGCGTTTTTGCGCATCGAGCAGCCGGTTCATCATCGCCCCCATTTCCGAAATGAGCACGCGCGGCTGGAGCTTGGCGGCAAGCACGGCGAGCTGCTGCTCTTTGCGCGCGAGCATCAGGGGCAGCGAGGCCGCAAGCCGCTCGCTCCAATCGTCGAGTTTTTGCGTGGCTGTTTCAAACAGGCGCTGCGAAACCTGCCCCAATCTCGCTTGCAGCTCATGCACGTTTTGCAAAAGCTCGGCGCGGACGGGAACGGCCATTTCAGCGGCGGCGGTGGGTGTGGGCGCGCGTTGGTCGGAGGCGAAATCAATCAACGTCGTGTCGGTTTCGTGGCCGACGGCGGAGATGAGCGGAATGCGGGATGCGGCGGCGGCGCGCACGACGATTTCCTCGTTAAACGCCCATAAATCCTCGATCGACCCGCCGCCGCGGGCGACGATCAGTAGGTCAGGATTCGGAATTCGGGATTCGGGATTCAGGGAATTAAATCCGTTGATAGCTTCTGCAATCTGTTCAGCGGCGCCTTCGCCTTGAACGGCGACGGGCCAGACGATGATATGCAGCGGAAAACGGTCTTCGATGCGGTGCAAAATATCGCGGATGACGGCGCCGGTCGGCGAGGTGATGACTCCGATGACGCGCGGCAAAAACGGTAGTTTCTTTTTGCGTTTGGGATCAAATAATCCTTCGGCTTCGAGCGCTTTGCGGCGTTTTTCGAGCAGCGCCATCAGCGCGCCAACGCCCGCCGGTTCGACACTTTCCACGACGATCTGGTATTTGGATGTGCCCGGGAATGTGGTGAGCTTTCCGGTCGCCACCACCTCCAGCCCTTCCTGCAATTTCGGCCGCAGCCGCGCGAAGCTGCCTTTCCAGATCACCGCTTCGAGGCGCGCACGATCGTCCTTCAGCGCGAAATAGCAGTGGCCGGATGAATGCGCACCCCGAAATCCGGTGATCTCGCCGCGCACCCGCACCAGCCCGAACCGGTCCTCTACCGTACGCTTGAGGGCAAGCGAAAGCTCGCTCACCGTCAATTCGGCGAGATTGCCTTTCGCGGTGGCGGGTTCGGCGCCGGTTTGTGAATCGGGTTCCATGTGACCTTCCGGATATTTCCGGAAGGTCTACCAGACTTTGACAAGGTTTCAGAAGGCGAATTCGCGCGCCGACTGTGGACGGAAGCCGCGTGCCGCCAGAAGCACCAGCAGCGCGCCGGACGCCAGGGTCAGCGCCCACCATGAGCCGACGGCAAACAGGCCGGCCGAACCCGCCCAGAAGATCGACGAGAATGCCTCGGCAAAGGTCGCGACCTTGGACGAGGTCTGCCGCCTGCGGAAATTGCTCCGCCGCGCCTGGCTTCGGAACCACAACTGAATCGCCACCGCCGAGACCGACGCCGCCGCCACGCCCACAAGGCAGGTCAGCGCAAGTACCGGATCGAGGAACGACAGCGCCAGTGCGATGGGAGCAATGATGGCGCCGATGACGCAAAGCACTGCTTCGATCTTGGCCCGGATGACCGCGCCGTCCTTTACGGGAGCCGTGGCGACGAGCTGCGGCGCGTCCTCGCCGGAAATGGCAAGCCAGGCGAGACCTCCCGCCAATTGTCCTGCCGCCATCACCAGTACCGGGACCAGCACCACCGGCAGGCTGCCGCTGTCGCCGAAACCCTGCCACAGCATGAAGGCCGGGGGCACGAGATAGAAGACCTGCATCAGCGTCTGCGAAATCAGCCACTGGTCGCGCGCAAGCAGTTTCCATTCCTTGTACCGCAGCGCCGACGCGATGGAATGGGCGCGAAAGCCGGCGCTGGAGCGGTTTCGTGACTTTTGGGAATGCGCAATGCCCGCTGCCGCCAGCACCTTCTCGCCGAAGCCGTTGGAAAGGACAGCAACGGCCAGCGCGAAAATGGCCGCTGATGTACCGAGTACTGAAATGACGGCCCAAGGTTCGCCCATGGCGGCGCGCGCCGGATACCAAAGGAAGCTTTCGGACGCGGGCGCATGCTGGCGCACGATCTGGGAGGTGATGAAATTCATTCGCGACATTGTTCCCATGGATGCAATGGCCGCAAGCTGTATGCCGATGACAAACATCGCTCCGACAAGCGCAGCGGCAATCTGGGCGACGGTGCGGGTGCGCCGCGCACCGATCGCGCGAAAAAGCAGGACCGTGAGTGAAAGTGCAAGCACGGTAGCCACAATTCCCATCGCGAGCATCACCGGATAGGCCGCGAGCCAGCCGGCGCCGTCCAGGAATGCCAGCACGTTGATCGCCGGAGATGCCAGCATGAGCGAGAGCATGGAAGTCGAAAGCGCGATTGCGCCGATCCTGACGGCAAAAAGCTTGCGCGGCGATGCAGGGGACGCCAGCAGGAGATCGAGGTCGGAACGGGAGTAGAATGCCCGAGTGACGGATTCCATTGCCTGTGACGCCATGAGCGAAAACGGCAGTGCCAGCATTGCCGTCACCAGAATGAGGCGTTCAGCCAACCCGCCCGCTTCCGCCTGCAGCGCCGGGCCGATGATGATGAACGCGATGAAATGCAGCACCGCCGCCGCAACCGCAAAAACGGCGAGTACCTGGAATTCACGCCCGCGCTTGCCCGCGGTCATCATCCCCATGAAATCGCGCCAGGAAAGCAGGATTTCGTGGCGCGCCAGCCAGGCCGTTCCGCCCGGCCTCACGCCGCGCTCGCATGCAGTGAGGGATCTTGCGCGACGATATCGAGGAACACCTCCTCAAGGCTGCCGTCGCCCTTGCCCGCGCGATGGCGAAGTTCTTGAAGCGTGCCCTCGGCAACGAGACGCCCATTCGCGATGACGCCGATACGCTCGGCCATGCGCTCCGCGACTTCAAGGATATGCGTCGTCATGATCACGGTCGCGCCGCCGCGAACCCGCTCCAGCAGAACATCCTTGACGAGGCGCGCCGACGCCGCATCAAGGCCCGTCAGGGGTTCATCCAGGATGATCAGCCTCGGATCGTGAACCAGCGCACCTGCCAGCGCCACTTTCTGGCGCATTCCCTTCGAAAGGCCCTCGCAGCGCTCGTTGGCGTGCTCCGAAAGCTGGAGCCAGCCCAGCAGATGTGCCGCGCCGGCGGCGGCTTGGTTCGGCTCCACGCCCCACAGGCCTGCGACGAACTCAAGATATTCGAGCGGCGTCAACCGGTCATAGATCATCGGCTCGTCCGGAACCCATGCAGTTACCCGCTTGGCTTCGACAGGGTCGCGCTGCGCATCCCGGCCGAAAATCGAAATACTGCCTGAATCGGGACGCAGCAGCCCGGCCACCATTCGCAGCGATGTGGTCTTTCCCGCGCCATTGGGGCCCAGAAGGGCATAAAATTCACCGGCGCGCACGGTCAGGTCGAGGCCGGCCACTGCCGGGCGGTCGAACCGTTTGTGCAGATTCCTGATTTCAAGCGCGTGCATCACCCGTCCCTCGCCGACCCTGACGGATGGGCAAGCTAGAACATGGCGGTTCAGGAAACGTAAAGTTCTCGACCCGTTGGCCGACTATCTTCCAGTTTTTCCGCCGCCGAAGAACTGTTCGAAAATCTGCTCCACCCCGCGCTGGTACTCACGCTGCGTCGCCCTGCCGGTTTCGAACATCTCGCCGAACAGGTCTTCCAGACCGCCCTTTGTGGAGGGTTGCGGCTCGCCGTCGTCCGGCGGGCGGTATGATTTTTTCCGCGCGGCAGGCTCGGGCTCGGGTTCCGGTTCGCGGCGATAGCGTGGCTCTTCATCTTCCTGCCGCCGATAATCGGTCTCGCGATCCATGTCGGGCCGGTAACGCGGTTTCGGTTCGGGTTCGGGCTCCTCGTATCGTTCCTGCCGCGGCGCATGCGGCTCGCCTTGGCGGCCCCGCAACATTTCCTCGAAGATTGTACCGAGCGGATTGTCTGCTTCCTGCCCGAACGTATCGCGGCTGCCCGGATTGCCGGTCCGGCCGGTCCGGCGCCCGCCACCCAGCATTTCCTCGAGTATTCGCCCGAAAGGATCGTCCGCGCCCTGCGGCAAACGCCCGCCGCCCGGCTGTCCGCCGCGCATCATTTCTTCCAATATCTGGCCCCAGGGATTGCCGGCGCCGCCGCCAAATCCACCGCCGCCGCCGCGATATCCAGAACCGCCGCCCATCATCTGCTCCAGGATGCGCCCCAGCGGGTTCGCCGCGGCGCTGGCCTGCGCCGCCTGCCCGGTCATCTGCCGGAACATTCCGCCCATCAGGATCGGCGCGAGCATGGGCAGCATCTGTTTCATCATTTCCTGGGACAATCCGGTCGCGTGCGCGGCCTGCGCCGCGATTGCGCGGCTGACTTCCTTCGAGCCGAAGAGATCTCCCAGTATTGCCTCGCCGTCCTTCACGCCGCCCTTGCCGGCTGCGCGCGAGGGTTGGTCGAAATAGTCCTGGTGGCCACCGCTGGCCAGCGCTGCCATGAAGCGCATGAAACCCGCAGGATCGGAGACATTTCGCTTGAGACCTTGCGAAAAAGCCGGCATCAGCGCCTCGGCGGCACGCTCGGCCTCGGCACGCGAAATGCCCATCTGGCGTGCGATCACGTCCAGGGCCGCGCCGTTTCCGCCCTGCATCAAAAGTTCCATCAAGGGGATCATGACCGTCTCCTGTCACCAACTTATCGTAGAAAGAAGACCGAAATCGGTCAAATTTAAATCGGCATTAACCATGCCTTTCTAGATTTCACTTAAGTTGCATGAAAGCCAAGCAGGAAAATGCCTTTGCAAAGCCAGACAAAAGAACTGCATTCCAGCCTTCCCCCTCTCTCGCGGGGCCTTTCCGCCAGGCATCGCCGGTCCGGTCACGTCTATGTGGAAGGGCAGGTCACCGGCTTTGCGTGCGCCATCGCATCCATCGCCGCTGACGGCGCGGTAATCACGGCGCAGGGATGGCTTGGCGTGCCTGACCGTTTTCAGTTGCTGGTGAAGCCGGACGGCGTGCGGCATACTTGCGTGGTAAAGGCGAGAAGGGGCAATGTCCTGACCGTGGTATTCGAGTGTCCGCCTGATCTTGGCAAACGCTGAAACAGAAAATTTACCACTTTTCTTATCCAATAAATCATTCCGATATAATACAATGCCTTAATTGTTATTTTTGGAACGCGCCAATGGCTCAGTCAGCCGCATTTACATTGAACGCGCAACAGCCGGGTGGGGAAGATCACCGCGCCGCGCCGCGCCGCCGCGTGTTGCTGAAGGGACTGGTTTCGCTCGACGGCCTTTTTTCGGCCGAACCATGCACCGTGCGCAACATCAGCGACACCGGTGCAATGATCATCTTCGAACATCCGGCGGTCGTGCCAACCCGCTTTACCTTGATTATCGATCTTTTGGGCTTCAAGGTCTTGTGCGAGCAAGTCTGGCAGAAAGGCCTTACCTTCGGGGTGAGGTTTGCCTCCGCCCGCGAGGAAACCAGCTTTCGGCGCCGGCAGGTTCTGTCGACTTCGGAAAACGCGCTTTCAAAAAGCGCCACGCGGCAGATCGACATGTCTGCTCCCGTCTACATCGCACCGGAAGAACCGGAGGCGCCGGAGCCGGAACGCGAGGCGGAGAAGCAAAAAAACGTGCCGCGGCCGATTTTCGGCAAGCGAAACTGGCCTCAATAGGCATATTCGTCGAACAGGCGGCGAATGTCGCCTTCCCAGGCGCCATGATATTTGTTCAACAGCCGTTCCGCTGGCGTCAGCCCGCTTGCGACCGTCTCCATCACCGGCGCCAGAAACACGCGCTCGTCCTGGCCGGCGCTGTTGCGGATAGCCCGCTCCGCCAGCCCGGCCGCTGACAGCTCCAGCACTTCGCGCGCAATTTCGAGCAGCGGCCTTCCTGCGACCGTCGCCTTGAGACCGAGAGCCGGCACCTCTGCGCGGTAACGGGCTACTTCCTGCGCCGTCCATTCCCGCGTCAGCGCGTCGGCGGCCTCAAGCGCGGACTGGTTGTACATCAGGCCTGTCCAGAACGCGGGGAGGGCGCAGATGTCGCGCCACGGACCGCCATCGGCGCCGCGCATCTCGAAGTAGCGCTTCAGCCGCACGTCGGGGAAAAGCGTTGTCAGATGGTTGTTCCAGTCGCCGACCGTCGGCATTCCATCGGGCACGCGATCCTTCAAGGCGCCTGACATGAACTGGCGGAAGGTCACATCCGTGCAATCGTGGTAGCGGCCCTGGCGGATGACGAAATACATCGGCACATCAAGCGCCCAGTCCACGTAACGCTCGAAGCTGAAATCCTTGTCCAGCATGAACGCCTGGAAACCGCCGCGCTGGTTGTCCGTATCGAGCCATACGGCCGAGCGCCACGAAAGCAGGCCGTTCGGCTTGCCTTCGGTGAAAGGCGAGCGGGCGAAAAGGGCGGAAGCGAGCGGCTGCAGGCGCTTGGACACCTGTACCTTGAGGCGCATGTCGGCTTCGCTGGAAAAGTCGAGATTGGTCTGGATTGTTGCCGTCCGATACATCATGTCGAGGCCGCGGCTGCCCACCTTGGGCATGTAGCGGCTCATGATCGCGTATCGGCTCTTGGGCATGCGCGGCGTTTCGTCCAGCGTCCATTTCGGGCTGCCGCCGACGCCCAGGAACGCGATCCCGAGCGGCAGCGCGACCTTCTTGACGGTGGCAAGGTGCGCGTTCGATTCGCGGCAGGTCTCGAAGATGTTGCTTAGCGGCGCGCCCGAAAGCTCGAATTGGCCACCCGGTTCCAACGAGATCGCGCCCTTGCCCTCAGGATCCGCCAGGCCGATGATCGTCCCCTCGTCGAGGATCGGGTCCCAGCCGAGCTCGCGGCGCATGCCCTCCAGCAGGGCACGGATGCCGTTGTCGCCCTCATAGGGGACGGGGCTGTAGTCGTTTGCGTAGAATCCGAATTTCTCGTGCTCGGTGCCAATGCGCCATTCTTCGCGCGGCTTGCACCCTTTTTCCAGCCACTCGACAAGCTGTTGCCGGTTCTCGACCCGTGTCAGGTCAGTCGTGTCGCGCGCCATTGAATCGTCTGCCCCTCCAATTGAACCGCACCGGCAAGCATACCGGCTGGTCGGGTTGAGATATTGCCCGACCGCCGGTTCGGCAAGCGAAACTTTCTTGTCCAATCATCGCATTGTTTTGAACAAAGCTTTCACTGCCAATCGCCTGCAACCGCCTGCACGAGCGCAAGCGCGGCCACAGCTGCGGTATCCGCCCGAAGAATGCGCGGACCCAAAGGAATTGCCGTGACGAAAGGCTTGTCCCGCAGCATTGCCCGTTCGTCGGATGAAAAGCCTCCTTCGGGACCTACCAGTATGGCGAGCGGCCTGCCTTTCAGCGGCGTCAGCAATTGCAATGCATCAGCCTCGCTTTGCGATTCGTCGCAGTAGATGAGTGCGCGCTGGTTGTCCCAGCCTTCCAGTAGCGGGCGCAGTGGAACCGGCTCGCGGCATTGAGGAATTGCGAGGATGCCGCACTGCTCTGCCGCCTCCATGGCATTGGCCTGCATCCGCTCGATGTTGGGCCGCGAAACCTGTGTGTGCTGCGTTGTGACGGGTTGCAGCACGCTCGCGCCCATCTCGACCGCCTTTTGCACCATGTAGTCGAGGCGCGCATGCTTGAGCGGCGCAAAGCAGTAATGAAGGTCGCCGGGCGCGGGCTGTGGCCGCGTCTGGCGCTCCACCTTCAACGCCGCGGATTTGCGGCCCGTCGGGGCGACATGTGCCAGCCATTCGCCGTCGCTCCCGTTGAACAGCAGAACGCCGTCGCCTTCCTTCAGGCGCAAGACGTTGAGCAGATAATTGGCCTGCGCCCGGTCAAGCTCGACTGACGCCCCTGGTTTCAAGTCCTGCCCGGTGTACAGGCGTTGCGTGCGAAAATCATAACGGTCCATGTCCCGACATAAGGCCGGTTCGCGCCATTGATCAAGCACTGGCGGTTGGATGCCATTGCGGGCGGTAGCCGGCCCGCAAGGCGTTGACCACGCCGGGCGGGGTTACCAAAGTCGCCCCGCACAAGCCGCCGAGCGCGACCGGCTTGCCGTAACCTTCGAAGCTCCATGGTGCGGCCCGTCCGCCGCGTGCCGCGAAGAACTGCTCGCCCGCCGCGATCATTGCGCCGTCCGGCAGTGCCCTCAATTCGCCGGAGGCCAGCGCCAGTGACGGCTGCAATGTTGACTGGCGGCGTTCGCGGTGAAGGATTTCGTCCATGCCTGGCGCGTTCAATAGGCCGACGTCATTGCCATCGGCAAAAGCTTCGGCAAAGCGCAACGCATCGGCGCGGCGGCAGGCAAAACAGGGCCGGTGACCCGCGGCGAGCGCGGTGACCTCGTCGAGGAAAAAGAGTTCGCTCCATCCGGCACGCCCTTGCCGGTTGCGGCCCCACACGTCGCGGCGAACGCCTTTCCAGTGCAAAGAACAGGCGATCCACGCCTTCGTTGTCCAGCGCCTGCCGGCAAGGCGCTTGGTGTCCGGGTTGTGGACCACGCCGCGGTTTCCGGTCAGCATGCCGCGCATGGTGGTCCGGTGGAGCGATCCGTCCGGCGCCACGCGGTTCTGCAACGGCATTTCAGTCCTCTACGACGATGATGTGCAGCCGCACCGGACCATGCGCGCCGAGGATCAGCGTCTGCTCGATATCGGCAGAACGCGACGGGCCGGTGATCATGTTGACCGTGCGTGGCAAGGCGCCCTTTGCCTTCTTGCGAAGCCGCGCAAACACCGTCTCGTAATTGACCGCGATGTCGGCGGCTTCGACCAGCACGATGTGGTTTTCAGGCAGGAAATTGACCGTGGTCGGGTTGTCCTTGCCCGATAGCAAAATCAAGGTTCCGGTCTCCGAAATGCCGCCAAAGGCATGGCTGAGGCCCGACAGGTCGCCTCCGTCGCTCGGGCCTGCCACAATCTGCGGCCCGCCCTTGGGCCAGGCGATTTTCGCAAGCCGCGGATCGGCGCCGCTGCGCAACTGCTGCGGCAGATTGTGGTCGCGCAGGAACTTGACGACTGCCGCGCCCGCCTTCGAACGCTTGACGATCTCGACGCTCGCCGCGGCCTCGGTGGCCTTTCTGACGAATTGCGCGACAAAGCCATGCCCGCCATCCTGCGACATGGGCAATATTCCGGCGGGATGGCCTTTGAGGCGTTCTTCCACGAGCCCGCGGCGAATTGCGTCCTCGCCGGCGCTCTTGTCGCCAAGGCTCGCCCGGACCTTTGCAAGGATCGCTTCGCGGCTCATCGGGTAGCTTCCTTCCGTGCCTTCCACTGCGCCATGAAAGTCTTGCCCTGCGGCGCCGGCAAATCACGGTGTTTCGTCCATGCGCCCGCAAGCGGGAACCATTTGAAACGGCCTCTTCCGGCAGCCAGCATCCGCATCGCCGGCATGGCGATGCCGGTCGCGAGGCGATAGATGCCCGGCCGCTTCGCCGCCCAGGCCCACAGCTTCAAATTGCTGCGCATGCTGGCCGGCGTCAGGTGCTGCTCGAATTCCTTTTCGCGCCAGTGCCGCATCATTTTCGGCAGCGGGATATGCATCGGGCAGACCGCTTCGCAGCGCCCGCAAAACGTCGAGGCGTTGGGCAGGTGCGCCGATTTTTCGATGCCGATGAGCGCCGGCGTCAGCACCGATCCCATCGGGCCGGGATAGACCCAGCCATAGGCGTGACCGCCGATCGACTGGTAGACCGGGCAGTGGTTCATGCACGCCCCGCAGCGGATGCAGCGCAGCATGTCGCGGAATTCGTTGCCGAGCATGTTGGACCGGCCATTGTCGAGCAGGATCACGTGGTACTGCTCCGGCCCGTCCGGATCGCCCCTGCGGCGCGGCCCGGTCGAGATCGTGGTGTAGACGCTCATTTCCTGCCCGGTCGCTGAACGGGCAAGAACGCGAACGATCTGGCTCATGTCCTCCAGCGTCGGCACGATCTTCTCGATCGAGGCAACGACGATGTGAATGCGCGGCAGGATCTGCGTCAGGTCGCCATTGCCCTCGTTGGTGACGATGACCGAAGAGCCGGTTTCGGCGATGAGGAAATTCGCGCCGGTGATTCCGACATCGGCCTTGAGGAATTTTTCCCGCAGCACCCCGCGCGCCTCCAGCAGCAGGCTTTGCGGCTCGGACATCGGCCGGTCGGCCGGCAGGTGCGTGTGCGCCTTGCGGAAATCCTCGCGCACCTGGTCCATGTTGAGATGGACGGCAGGGGCGATGATGTGGCTCGGATGCTCGCCGCGGAGCTGGATGATGTATTCGCCAAGGTCGGTTTCGACCGGTGTGACACCATTGGCCTGCAGGAAGTCGTTGAGCCCGATTTCCTCGGTGATCATCGACTTGCCCTTGGTGACCGTTCGGGCATTTGCCTTGCGACAGATGTCGAGCACGAGGCCGCGCGCCTCCACTGCATCTGCCGCCCAGTGCACATGGCCGCCCGATGCCGTCACCTTGCGCTCATAGGCATCGAGATAGAGATCGAGATTGTCGAGGACATGGTCCTTGATCGCGCGGGCACTGTCGCGCAGATCCCCGAATTCGGGAAGCGCGGCGGCGGCCTTGGCGCGCTTGTCAATGAAATTCGACTTCACGTGCCGCATGGCCTTTTGCAGCTGCGCGTCCGACAATGCTTCGGCGGCATTGTCCTTGAATGCGGGGGAGGTGATCTCGACCATCAGCGGCTTTCCCCGATCGCGGGCGTGTCTGTCATTCCGGCCAGCACCTCGGCAACATGGCGAACCTTCACCGTGCTGCCCTCGCGCTTCAGCTTGCCGGCCATGTTCATCAGGCAGCCAAGGTCGCCGGCCAGCAGCAGGTCGGCGCCGCTTTCCTTGATTGCCGCGGTCTTGTCCGTGACGATGGAATTGGAGATGTCGGGGTACTTGACGCAGAACGTGCCGCCGAAACCGCAACAAACGTCCGAACCCTTCATCTCGGCAAGTTCGAGCCCGGAAACGGAAGCGAGCAGTTCCCTCGGCTGGCGCTGCACGCCCAGTTCGCGCAGGCCCGAACACGAATCATGATAGGTTGCCTTGCCTTGCAGGCTGGCATCGACCGCCTTGATGCCGCGCACATCGGTGAGGAAGCTGACGAGTTCATGCACCCTTGCGCTAAAGGCGAGCGCCCGCTTGTGCCACGCCGGATCCTTCTCGAACAATTCGGGATAGTGCTTCTTGAGCATGCCGGCGCACGATCCCGATGGCGCGACGACAAAATCGAAACCCTCGAATGCCTCGATCACCTGCCGGGCGATTTCCACCGTGTCGGCCCTGTCGCCGGAATTGTATGCCGGCTGTCCGCAGCAGGTCTGGGCATCGGGCACGAATACCTCGCAGCCGCAGTCCTCGATCAGCTTGACGGCGGAAAACCCGACGCTCGGCCTGAAAAGGTCCACAAGGCAAGTCACGAACAGCGCAACGCGCGGTTTGGTCTGGATGTTCAACAATCGCTCCCGTCAGCCATTTCGAATCCTGGCGCGGCTACCCGCCTCGTCGCGCCGCGCGAGCCGCAGCCCCGCCACGCGTTCCCGGTCGGCCCGCCGTTCCAGTTCAAGGGTTGCCTCGATGATGTGTGAAATATGGGCGCGCGCTGCTTCTTCCGCGCCGGTCGCGTCGCCGGCGATGATCGCACCGTGTATCGCGCGATGCTGGTCGAGCAGCTTCAGGCGACCGTCCGGCGTCTGGTAGAGCCGCGTGCGGTTCTGGAAGATGCCTTCCGACAGAAGCTTGTAGCAGGAGCGCAATGTGTGCAGCAGCACCAGATTGTGCGCCATTTCGCCGATCAGCGAGTGGAACTCGATGTCTGCTTTTGCCTCAGCCTCGAAATCGGCTGCTTCATGCGCCGCCTCCATCCGGGCAACCGTCCCGCTGAGCAGTTCGCGGTCTGCCTGCGTGGCGCGCATCGCGGCAAATCGGGCGGCAATCGCCTCGACCTCGCGGCGGTATTCGAGATAGTCGAGCGTCGCGCGCGAATGCGAGGCGAGCAGGGCGGTGATCTGCGGCGAGAACACCGTGCCGATTATGTCGGCGACATAGGTGCCGCCGCCGTGGCGGCTTTCCAGGATGCCGCGATCTTCAAGATGCTTGATCGCCTCGCGCACGATCGGCCGCGAAACGCCGGTCTCGATGGCCAGTTCGCGCTCGCCCGGCAACCGGTCGCCAACGCGCAGCACACCCTCGAGCACCAGCCCCTCGATCTGGTGCGCGACCTCCTCTGCCGAACGGGAATGCTGTATCGGACGGAAAACATTCATGGTGCAAAAGACTATCCGGATGGCCAAAATTGGTCAATTTGTTTTACCTGTTCGGGCGAAGCTGATTGACAGGCGCGTTCATCCGTCCTGTGGCGGCGTGATCCGCCTTCATGCTAGTTTCGTAACTATTGGGCGCTGAACCGGGGAAATGGAATGGCGACGAAAGTCAAAAGCAAGCGGATCGACGCCCCGCCGGCCTTGAGCTTTGCCGAACACCCATCGCGCGCCATGGCGCTTGGGGAAGTCCATGCGCGCCCGTTCCCCGAGATACCGCCATCGAGCGTGTTGCTCCATTTCGCGTTCGCCAGCACGGATGGCGGCGCCGGCAGCCGCGAAGTGATGGCGCGGCTTTGCGCGGCGCGGGGCGCGGCCCAACCCGATCCGGCGGCGCGATACCACGCAATTGCGTGGGGACGGGGCATGCTGCGATGGGAAAGGCACGCGGAATTCTCGACGTTCCTGTGGGATGGTCCGGCGCCCGAGCGTTTCATGGGCGAAGTCGAGGGCCATCCCTTCAACGCGGGATTTGCGGAGGCTGGTCAGCTCGTCTCGTCCTGCCGGGTCGAGGTTCGCCCGCACACCGGCGAAAACCTCAAGCTCATCGAACGCTTCGAGAAGCGCGCGCTCAGCGTCAACGTCCTGGAGGATGGCGAATCCTTGATCGCGACGGATTTCCGCCAGGATGCCAGCGGAATGACGATTTTCCTGATGCTAGAAAATGGCATGAAGCCTTGGCGCATCGGCTATTTCGCCAAGACCGCGATAGAACTGGAAACCTACCGCGTGCTGACGCTGTTCGGTTTGCCCGTGGCACAAAAGGTTTCCGTGGGGCTTTCCCGTTTCGAGACTGAACTTGGCCGCCTGACCACCGAAATGCAGTCCGAGGGGCCGAACAAGGGCCAGGCCCTGCTCGACCAGATGATGCTCTTGGCCACCGAACTTGAGGCCGATTCGGCGGCAAGCCTCTTCCGCTTCGGGGCCACGCGCGCCTATGGCGACATTTTTGCGGAGCGGCTCGCGGCGTTGGGTCCGGCAACCCTTCCGGGCCACAAGAATTTCGCAACCTTCCTCGAAAGGCGCATCGCGCCGGCGTTGCGGACCTGCAGTTCGGTCGAGGAACGTCAGGCCAACTTGTCCCTGAAACTGTCGCGCGCGGCGGATTTGTTGCGAACCCGCGTGGAAGTCGAGATGGCCAACCAGAACCGTGACCTTCTCGACGGCCTCAACCGCCGCGGCAAGCAGCAATTGCAGCTGCAGCGCACGGTAGAGGGACTGTCCGTCGCTGCGGTTTCATATTATGTGGTCGGCCTGTTCTACTATGTTTCCCAGGCCTTCAAGGCCAACCTCCCGGAAACGCTTTCGCCGCCGGTGCTGACCGGTTTGTTTGTCCCAGTGGCGATCCTGGCGGTCTGGTGGACGGTTCGGCGCATCCGCATCACGCATATCGACAAGGATTGAGGTTTGCGCGGCGATGGCAACAGTGGTAAAAAATAGTTACCACTGTGCGAGGTAATGCCGATGTCCAGGATCGAGATGCCTTCTGCGGACCGTGCTGTTCTGGCGCGCAAGGCTGAAATCGTGGCCGCCCTTGGCGAGGCAGCCGGCGTTGAAAACGTCATTTCCGATCCGGCCGAAACCCTGGCCTATGAATGCGATGCCCTCACGGCGTATCGCTGCGCCCCGCTCGCGGTGGTATTGCCCCGTTCCACCAAGGCCGTTGCCGAAGTGATGAAGGCGTGTTCGCGGTTCGGCGTGCCGGTCGTGCCGCGCGGATCGGGCACTTCGCTTGCCGGTGGCGCGCTTCCGACCGCCGACAGTGTGGTGATCGGCGTATCGCGCCTCAACCGGGTGCTCGAGACCAGTTTTGCCGACCGCTTTATCCGCGTCGAGGCAGGGATGACCAACCTGTCCGTGTCCGCTGCTGTCGAGGCAGAGGGTTTCTTCTACGCGCCCGACCCGTCCAGCCAGCTTGCCTGTGCCATCGCAGGCAATGTGGCGATGAATTCGGGCGGTGCGCATTGCCTCAAATACGGCGTCACCACCAACAACCTGCTTGGCGTAACGCTGGTCACCATGGATGGCGAGATCTTTGAGATCGGCGGACCGTGGTGCGATCCGGCGGGCTACGATCTTCTCGGCGTGATCTGCGGCTCGGAAGGCCAGTTCGGCATCGTCACTGAGGCCGTGCTGCGCATCTTGCGCAAACCGGAAGGCGCACGCCCGATCCTGATGGGTTTCGATTCCAGCGAGGTCGCCGGCGCCTGCGTCGCCGACATCATCAAGTCGGGGGTGCTGCCGGTCGCGATGGAGTTCATGGACGGGCCTGCAATCATCGCCTGTGAGAACTTCGCCAAGGCCGGCTATCCCACCGATGTCGAGGCGCTGCTGATTGTGGAGGTGGAAGGTTCGTTGCAGGAGATCGACGACCAGCTTGGAAGGATCAAGGCGATTGCGGCGCGCCATTCGCCCAAAGTGATGCGCGAAAGCGAGTCGGCGATCCAGTCCGACCTTATCTGGAAGGGCCGCAAGGCAGCCTTTGGCGCTATGGGCCAGATGGCCGATTACATGTGCATGGACGGCACAATTCCAACTTCCCAATTGCCATTCGTCCTGCGGCGCATGAGCGAGATGGCCGGTGAATACGGTCTTCGCGTCGCCAACGTGTTCCATGCAGGCGACGGCAACCTTCACCCGCTGATCCTTTTCGACGCCAACAAACCCGGCGACCAGGAAAAATGTGAGGATTTCGGCTCTGACATTCTCAAGCTCTGCGTCGAGGTCGGCGGCTGTCTGACTGGCGAGCATGGCGTCGGCATCGAAAAGCGCGACCTGATGCACTACCAGTTCACCCGCGACGACATGGAACTGCAAATGCGGGTCAAGGACGTGTTCGATCCGGCCTGGCTGCTCAATCCGGCGAAGGTGTTTCCCATGGATGTGAGCCATTCGCGCCGGTTGAGGAACGCGCCCGGCGAGGCTGCTGAATGACCGTGTTCACGCCTGGTACCGAAGCCGCGATTTCGCAAATCGTCGCCGAAAGCGCCCGGAACAACCGGAAGCTGACAATCAAGGGCGGCGGAACCCGCACACGCACCAACAGCGATGCCCGCGACACGCTCTCGGTCGATGCGCTTTCCAGCATAACGCTCTACGAACCGGCGGCGCTGACCATCGGCGCGAAGGCCGGTACGCCGCTTGCCGAAATCGAGGCGGCGCTGGCGACGGAAGGCCAGCACCTCCCCTTCGAGCCGGCCGACTGGCGCCCGCTTCTGGGAACCAGCGGCGAGCCCACCATCGGCGGCGCATTTGCC
>JBGSJA010000047.1:0-6631 GCA_041742235.1 Salaquimonas sp.
TGCTCGATATGGCCGCCGCGCGCCCGATCGACATTGCGCTCGAGGCATCGGGAACGGCAGCGGGGCTGGCGTCCGCGATTCGCGCTGTCAGGCGCGGCGGGACCGTCGTCCAGGTCGGCAATCTGCCGGGCGGCGATATCCCCGTTCCTGCGAACGCAATCATGGCGAAGGAGTTGAACGTCAGGGGCACCTTCCGCTTCGGCAATGAGTTCCAGAGCGCTGTCGAACTCATTGGCGCGGGAGAGATCGACGTGATGAAGCTCGTCACCGCCGAGCGCCCGCTGCGCGATGCGCCAAACGCATTCCGGCTGGCCCTCGACCGCAGCCGCCACGTCAAAGTTATCCTGACGGCGGAGTAAGTCCACACGACGCCGTCCGCCATGCCGCGTCCCGCAAGTATGATGGCGGTCACTGCCGTCGAAGTCCATGACTCCAAAATCAGGCCAAAGCGGCGATGCGGGACGCGTTACAGGAAGTCGTTTCGGCATGGCGTGAAAGTGTCGACCAGCCGGCCGGCTTCGAGCGCCTTCACCCCGTGAACCAAGTTGGAGGGGACGATGAAGCAGCTACCGGCTTCGAGCTTCTCCGTCCGTCCGTCGATAGTGACCTCGAACCGGCCGTCGGCAATGTAGCTCGACTGCACATGCGGGTGAGAATGCAGGGCGCCGACGCCGCCTTTCTCGAAGAAGAACTCCACGATCATCAGTTCCTCTGTATAGAGCACAACCCGGCGGCGGTTGCCGTCCGCTGTCGGCTCCCAGTTCCCCTCTCCGGAATGTGAAAAAAACTTCGGTTCGGACATCGCGAACTCCTCAAGCATGATCCGGAAAACTGCATTCTTTTCGAACAAGTTCATGCGGCAAATGGATCAGCGCTTTATCGTGCCAGCCAGCCGCCATCGACCGGAAACACCGCGCCGTGCACGTAGTTCGACGCCGGCGCCAACAGGAACACGGCGGTATCGCCAATGTCCGCCGGAACACCCCAGCGGCCGGCCGGAATCCGGCCCAGGATCGCGCTGCTGCGGTCCGGGTCGGCACGAAGCGCGGCGGTATTGTCGGTTTCTATGTAGCCTGGAGCGATGGCGTTGACGTTGATGCCCTTTTGCGCCCACTCGCAGGCGAGCAGCCTTGTTATGCCGAGCGCACCGTGCTTGGACGCGGTGTAGGAAGCGACCCGGATGCCACCCTGAAAAGAAAGTACCGATGCGACGTTGACGATGCGGCCCGTCCGCCCTGCAGCCATTACCCTGCGGCCGAATGTCTGGCACAGAAAAAACTGGGACTTCAGGTTGACGTCGATAACGTCATCCCAATCGGCTTCGGAAATGTCGACCGCGTCGGCCCGCCGGATAATGCCGGCATTGTTGACCAGTCCATCCACAGGTCCGTGCGACTTCCACACATTCTCGAACATCGCCTGCGCTGCCTTGTGGTCGCCGAGGTCGCAATCTGCCGCCAGGAATTTCGAACCGGCGTTTTGTACCAATTGGCTGACTTCATCCATCGAGGAACGTCCGACCCCGATCACTTCGCCGCCGGCCTTGGCAATTGAAACTGCAATGCCTTGCCCGATGCCTTTGTTGGCGCCGGTTACCATGATGCGTTTGCCAGCGAGAGAAAACGCGGAAAGATCAGTCACCGCAGGTCTCCCATCGCCACCGGATCGACGTCGGCATAGTCGACATTGTCGCCCGCCATCGCCCAGATGAAGGCGTAGTTGGATGTGCCGGCGCCCGAATGGATCGACCAGCCGGGTGACAGGATTGCTTCCTCGTTCCTGATGACCAGGTGGCGCGTCTCGTCAGGCTCGCCCATGAAATGGAAGACGCGCGCCGCTTCGGGCAGGTCGAAATAGAGATAGGCTTCCGAGCGCCGGTCGTGGACATGGCAAGGCATCGTGTTCCAGACCGAGCCGGGCGCCAGCTGCGTCATTCCCACGACCAGCTGGCAGGTCCTGGCGCCTTCCGGGTGGATGAACTGGAATATCGAGCGCTCGTTCGAGGTCTCGCGGCTGCCGAGATCGAGCCGCTTGGCATCGCCGATTCGTATGTGGGCAGTCGGGTGGTTTTGATGGGCCGGAGCGCTTAGGAGATAGAACTTCGCGGGGGCGGAAATATCGTCCGAAGCGAAGACCACCGGTTCCACGCCCATGCCGACATAGATCATGTCCCGCGGACCGACATTGTAGGATTTTCCGCCTGCGCTGACCGTTCCGGCACCGCCGATATTGACTGCGACGAGCTCGCGCCTGTCGAGAAAGTTCGTTGTTCCGGTGGGCTTGATCGCTTCCAGCTTGATTGCCTCTGCCGCGGGCATCGCGCCGCCGATGATCATCCGGTCGTAATGGGTATAGGTGAGCGAGATGCGGTCGGCACGGAACAGGTCTCCAATGTGAAAATTGTGTCGCAGCTCGTCCGTGCCCATGGCAGCCGCGGCAGCGGGGTCGATGGCGAACCGCGAAGTGTGGTCGATATGGCCTTGGGTCATGAAGCTGCTTTCCAGGTGACAGAATGCTCAGGACGATCGGTGCTTGGCAATGCCCTGCATGTACTCGGCTTGCTGACCGACAAGGCGCGAGCGGTAGCGCTGCTGGCTGGCGGACAGATGCGCCCGCATTCCATCGCGCGCGGCCTGCGCGTCGCCGGCGGAGATGGCATTCAAGATGACGAGATGCTCGCGCTGCAGGCCGACTTGATACGCGTGGGTGAGTACGCTTTCCGTGCCCCAGGGCGATGCCACGTCGCAGGGAATGGTGCGGCTGCCGAGCGCATCCAGAACCTCGACATAGAACGGGTTGTTGGTAGCCGCCGCGATGGCGCGGTGGAACGCGAAATCGACCTTGCCGGTTGCATGCCGCGCCTCGAGCAGACGCTCGAACTCGAAGAAGGCTTCCTGGATTCGCGCTTCCTGGGCGCTGTTGCGTCGCAGCGCCGCGAGACCCGCGCTCTCGATCTCGATGCCCATGCGCACCTCGAGCACGTTCAGCGCATGCGAGATCTTGTTGCCCTGTTCCTGGCTCATCGAAGCAAAGGCCTGGGCGGGGTGGTCCATGACGAACACGCCGGCGCCCTGGCGCGCCTCTACCAGGCCGTCAGCCGCAAGCTTCGCGATTGCCTCGCGGATCACAGTGCGGCTGACACCGAAGGTTTCGGTCAGCTGGCTTTCGGTAGGCAGCTTCTGCCCCGGCGCAAACTCACTCGAAATGATCTTGGCGCGAATAGCCGAGACGACGCCTTCCGAAAGCTTCGGTCTGCGCTCGATTCTCAGATCGACTGCTGAACCAGACGTCATGCCGCCTCCTATTTGAACATGCCGGGCAACCACAGCGAGATCGCCGGGATGTATGTCACCAGTCCAAGCACCACCACGCCGGCACCGTAGAACGGCCAGATTGAACGCATGGATTCCCACACGGAGATCTTGCCGACCGCGCATGCAACGAACTGAACTGCGCCGACGGGAGGCGTGTTCAGGCCGATGCCGAAATTCAGGATCATGATCACGCCGAAATGCACGGGATCGATGCCGTAGGCCTGCGCCACCGGCAGGAAGATCGGCGTGCAGATGATTATGGTCGGCCCCATGTCCATGAAAGTGCCCAGCAGAAGCATCAGCACGTTCAGCATCAACAGCACCGTCAGCGGGTCGTCGGCCACGCTTTTCATCCAGACCACCAGCGAAGCTGGCACTTTGAGGAAGGCCATGAGCCATGAAAAGGCCGCAGCGGTGCCGATGATCAGCAGCACCATCGCAGTCGTTCGTACCGCGGCCTTGGTGGCGTGGACGAAATCATTCCAGCTCATTTGCCTGTAGACCAGGGTCGTCACCACCAGCGCGTAGAGTACCGCAATGCAGGAGCTTTCAGTCGCAGTGAAGATGCCGGAGCGCACGCCGCCAAAGATGATGGCGATCAACAAAAGGCCGGGAAGCGCGACGGCGAGCAGGTGCGCAGCGACCATCATGCCGGGGAACGGTTCGGTCGGATAGCCGCGCGAGCGCGCGACGAAGTAGGCGGTCACCATCAGCGCCATTGCGAGCAGCAATCCCGGCAGGATGCCGGCTGTGAACAAGTCGGCGATGGAAATCTTGCCTCCGGCCGAAATGGAGTAAATGATCATGTTGTGCGAAGGCGGCAGCAGCAGCGCAATCAGCGCCGCCATCGAAGTTACGTTGACGGCATAGTCGGCCCCGTAGCCGCGCTGTTTCATCTGCGGGATCATCAAGCCGCCGACCGCGGCGGCTTCGGCAACAGCCGAACCGGAAATGCCGCCGAACAGCGTCGCCGTAACGATATTGACCTGGCCCAGGCCGCCCCGCACGTGACCGACCAGCGAAGCGGCGAAGGCAACGATGCGGCTGGCGATGCCGCCGCGCACCATGAGGTCGCCGGCATAAATGAAGAACGGAATGGCGAGCAGCGAAAACACGCTCATGCCGGAGTTCAACCGCTGGAAGACGACCAGCGGCGGCAGGCCCATGTAGAGCACCGTGGCGAAGCTGGCGACACCGAGGCAGAATGCGATCGGCGTGCCGATCAGCATCAGGGTGGTGAAGACACCGAACAGTATCCACAGTTCCATCGCTTAAACTTTCACCTTGGCATCGGGGTCGGCATTGGCGTTGTCGAGTTCGGCGGCGATCTCGGACGGAAGGGCTTCATCCAGCACGTCGTCGATCGGTTCGCCGGCGAGCCGCAGCACGATGCGCTCCAGCGAGAAGATTACTGCCAGCACGCCGCCGCCCACGATCGGCAGGTAGTCGAATGCGCCGGAAATGCCCAGGGACGGCAATGTGGTGTTCCATGTCAGTTTCATCAGCGCGCCGCCATACCAGATCATGCCTGCGCCGAAGGCCAGGATGACCACGTCCGAGATCATCCGCAGCACGCGTTTTCCCGATTTTGGAAGCACGTAGAGCAGCACGTCGAAGCCGAGATGGTTGTTCTCGCGGATGCCGACCGCAGCGCCAAGGAAGATGAACCAGCTCATCAGCATGACCGAGCCCGGTTCCGTCCAGCTCGGGGAATCGTTCAGCACGTAACGGCAGAATACCTGCCATGCGACGAACGCCGTCATCAGGACGAGGCCCGAGCCCGCCAGCCACAGCGCGGCATTGCTGAGGCGGCCCAGGAAATTCACGGCCAGTGTCAAGCCAGGCGACATGAGGGCGTACCTATAAAATCTGCGTTTATACCGGCATTGCCGGGGCGTTTTCGCCCCGGCAATGCCTTGCCGCTCCGCCAGGAGGGGCTGTGCGCTTTACTGAACCGCTTTCACGTCCGCGACCATCTTCTTCAAGACTTCGTCGGTGACGTGCTTTTCATAGACCGGCGCCATTGCGTCGATGAAGCCCTGCTTTTCCGGCGTGGTGATCTGCACGCCGATCTTTTCGACATTGGCGCGCGATTCGGACACTTTCGCAGCCCAAAGCTCGCGCTGCTTCGCGACACTGTCCCTGCCGGCCTGCCTGAAAATTTCCTGGTCTTCAGGCGAAAGCTTGTCGAATGCCGCCTTGTTCATGACGAACACTTCCGGAAGGATGGTATGCTCGTCGAGCGAATAGTGCTTGGCCACCTCGGCGTGCTTGGCGGTGTCGTAGCTCGGGAAGTTGTTTTCGGCGCCGTCGATGACGCCCGTCTCTATCCCCGAATACACTTCGCCATATGGCATCGGCGTGGCGTTGGCGCCCAAGGCCGCGACCATGTCGACGAAAATGTCCGACTGGATGACCCGGAACTTCATGCCCTTCATGTCTGCAACGCTGTTGATGGGCTTGGTCTTGTTGTAGAAGGAGCGCGCGCCTGCGTCGTAGTATGCCAGCACCACAAGGCCGGCGGGTTCGAACGCGGCTTTGATCTGGTCGCCGATCGGACCGTCCATCACCTTGTGCATGTGCTCTTCGGAACGGAAAATGTACGGCAGCGCGGGAACGATCGACTCCTTGACCGTGCCGTTGAACGGCGCCATGGAAACGCGGTTCAGCTCGATCACGCCGGAGCGTACCTGCTCGATGGTGTCCTTTTCCTCGCCAAGCTGCGCGGAGTGATAAACCTCCACGGCATATCGCCCACCGGTGCGCTCCTTGATCAGTTCGCCGAAATACTTGACCCCCTCGACCGTCGGATAACCGTCCGGATGGGTGTCGGACGATTTCAGGACCGTCTGGGCATTGGCGATCCCGATCATCAGCGCAGCGGCAGCGACCGTCGCCGCCGCGAATTTGGTGAAATGCAACATTGGTTTCCTCCCTTTGGTTGCTTCGGCTAGAGCCTGTAGGCGCGCTTTGCGAGCCCGTAGGCCAGTTCCTGCGCAAGCTCGTGAGCCTCGTTTTCGGCCAGGCGATGCTCGGCCACGAGACGCGCGAGGAATGCGCAATCGACCCGGCGAGCAATGTCCTGGCGAGCCGGTATGGATGGGAATGCCCGTGTGTCGTCGTTGAAGCCGACCGTGTTGTAGAAGCCGGCGGTCTCCGTGGTCATCTCGCGGAATCGACGCATGCCCTCCGGGCTGTCGTGGAACCACCAGGCCGGGCCAAGTTTCAGCGCGGGATATACGCCGGCCAGTGGCGCCAGTTCACGCGCATAGCTGGTTTCATCGAGCGTGAAGACAATGACGGTCAGTCCAAACTCG
>JBGSJA010000048.1:0-7336 GCA_041742235.1 Salaquimonas sp.
CGGGCGGGTGGGGACATTTCAACTTCAGTTCCGGTTGGGTTCGAAATGGCCGCGGCGTGCCGGGCGCATGGCGCGAACCATTTCGGCCTTGCGCTCCACGTCCGCGGCGCGGAATGCCGCGATCATCAGTGCGGAAGCCATTGCGAGTGCAACAAGAACTACTGCCATTGTTCTCTCCCTGTCCGCACTATCGCGGATGAAACTTTCCGGATCTTCACCGGAACGGGTCGGAATTTAGCAAAGCCCGCCAAAACCCCGACTGAATGATATATTAATCCTGCATTCACATTGGCGCTGTGACGAAGATCACAGAACGCGCGAATTTTTGCTTTCGGTTCCCTTGCGAGTGCATGACCAGCATGCGACATGGGTGCCCATGAAACGCACGGCCTACTATCCAGGTTCCTTCGACCCGCTCACAAATGGGCATCTTGACGTTCTGGCACGCGCCTTGGCGCTGTTCGACACGGTCGTGATCGGCATCGGGGTGCATCCCGGCAAGACGCCGATGTTCAGCTTTCAGGAGCGCGCGGATCTCATTGAGGCATCGCTGGACACCGGGGCGAGGGGCCGCATCAAGGTCGAACAGTTCGACAATCTGGTCGTCAAGGCGGCCCGGCAGGCAGGCGCGGTTGCGCTGGTGCGCGGCCTTCGCGACGGGACCGACCTCGACTACGAGATGCAGATGGCGGGCATGAACTGCGTGATGGAGCCCGATGTGCAAACGGTGTTTTTTCCGCCCAGCCCCGAAAACCGCGCGATTACCGCCACATTGGTGCGCCAGATCGCCAAAATGGGCGGCGACGTTTCGGCTTTCGTGCCGGCGCCTGTGAATGCCGCCCTGAAGCAGAAAACCGGCGCCTGAGCGCCCCTAGCGGAGTTACCCATGAGATTGATCGCAAGCATTGCCGCCGCAATGATGGTTCTGGCGGCCTTTTCGACGAACGCATCGGCCGATGAAAACACTGTTTTGATGGAAACGAGCCAGGGCAATGTCGTCATCCAGTTGCGCCCGGACCTTGCGCCCAAGCATGTCGACCAGATCAAGTTGCTCGTTAAGGACGGCTTTTATGACGGCATCGTCTTTCACCGGGTGATCGACGGCTTCATGGCCCAGACCGGCGATCCGACCGGCACCGGAAGCGGCGGTTCGAAGCTACCGGACCTGCCGGCCGAATTCACGCAGACGCCTTTTGTTCGCGGCGTCCTTGGCATGGCCCGCACGCAGGACCCCAATTCGGCGAACTCGCAATTCTTCATCATGTTCGACGCAGCGCCCCATCTCGACGGCCAGTATACGGTCGTGGGTGAAGTCACCGAAGGAATGGAATTTGTCGACAAGTTGAAGAAGGGCGACCCGGCGGGCGGCGGCATGGTCGACCAGCCGGACAAGATCATCAAGATGCAGATGCAGGACGCCGGCTGAACTTCGGCCGGCGCAACAGTGAAAGGAAAGACTTTGTCGACATACAAGGATCCGGAAAACACGCTCGTCATGGAAACCACGAAGGGCAAGGTCGTGATCGAATTGCGTCCCGACCTCGCGCCGAACCATGTCGCACGCATCAAGGAACTGGCCCGAAGCGGTTTTTATGACGGCATCGTCTTCCACCGCGTCATTGAGGGCTTCATGGCCCAGACCGGCGATCCGACAGGCACGGGCATGGGTGGTTCCGGCAAAAAGCTGAAGGCCGAATTCAACGAGGCGCCGCATACGCGCGGCGTCTGCTCCATGGCGCGTTCCAACAACCCGGATTCGGGCGACAGCCAGTTCTTCATATGCTTCGACGATGCCCGCTTCCTCGACCGGCAATACACGGTCTGGGGCAAGGTCAGCGAAGGCATGGAGAATGTCGACCAGATCAAGCGCGGCGAACCGGTGCGCGATCCCGATTCCATCGTGTCGATGAAAGTCGCGGCAGACCTTTGAGGTTTGCCGGGTAATTGCGGGGGCGGCGTTCACGCGCCGCCCTTTTGCATGCAAGGGTACGCGATGCGCGTTGATCTTTTCGATTTCGATCTTCCGGAAGAGCAGATTGCGCTGAGGCCCGCCAGCCCGCGCGATGCGGCGCGCCTGCTCGTGGTCAAGCCCGGCGAGGCATTGGCTGACCGGTTGGTACGCGACCTGCCCGATCTGTTGGAGCCGGGCGATGCGCTTGTCTTCAACGATACCAGGGTAATTCCCGCACAGCTCGAGGGCGTGCGGGTTCGCGACGGCGCTTCCGCGTCTATCGGCATCACCTTGCACATGCGTCTCGATGGGCATCGCTGGAAAGGCTTTGCGCGTGGCGCCAAGAAGCTGCAGCCCGGCGACCGCCTGATTTTCGGCCATTCGGGCAATGCCTGCCTTGCAGGGGTGCTGGACGCTACCGTTGAGGAGAAGGGGGAGGCAGGTGAGCTCACGCTCGCCTTCGACCTTTCCGGCGCGGCGCTCGATGCGGCAATGCACGAGGCGGGCCATGTGCCGCTGCCGCCCTACATCGCGCTGAAGCGGCCCGAGGACGAGCGTGACCGCACCGACTACCAGACCGTGTATGCGCGCGAGGAGGGGGCGGTCGCCGCGCCGACCGCGGGCCTCCACTTTACAGACGAACTGATGCAGCGCCTGTCGGACAAGGGCGTCTCGCTCCATTTTGTCACGCTCCATGTGGGGGCAGGGACGTTCCTTCCGGTCAAGGCCGAGGACACGCAGGACCACAAGATGCATGCCGAGCGCGGGGTCGTCGACGCCCCTACCGCGCAAGCACTGAATGCGGTGCGCGAGGCCGGCGGGCGGATTGTCTGCGTCGGCACGACATCGCTGCGGCTTCTCGAAAGCGCTGCGACGGCGGACGGCGAAATCATGCCGTGGGAGGGCGCGACGGACATTTTCATCACGCCGGGCTATCGGTTTTCGGCCTGCGACTTGCTGATGACGAATTTCCACCTGCCGCGCTCGACCCTGTTCATGCTGGTGTCGGCTTTCAGCGGACTTGACACCATGCGGGACGCGTACCGGCATGCCATCGAAAGCGGCTACCGGTTCTATTCCTATGGCGATGCCAGCCTGCTATATCGCGCGCCATGACCGAAGAATTTTCCTTCCGCCTGCTCGCCTCGGACGGCAACGCCCGGCGCGGCGAAATCACCATGCCGCGCGGTGTGATCCGCACGCCTGCCTTCATGCCGGTCGGTACCGTTGGCACCGTCAAGGCCATGTACATGGATCAGGTGAAGGCTTCCGGCGCGGACATCATCCTCGGCAACACCTATCACCTCATGCTGAGGCCCGGCGCCGAACGCGTGGCGCGGCTTGGCGGCCTGCATGATTTCGTTCGATGGCAGGGACCGATCCTCACCGATTCCGGCGGCTTCCAGGTCATGTCGCTGGCCGCGTTGCGAAAACTGACCGAGGAGGGCGTGACCTTCCAGTCGCATGTCGATGGCTCGCGCCACATGATGACGCCGGAGCGGTCCATCGAAATCCAGGGACTGCTCGGCTCCGACATCCAGATGCAACTCGACGAGTGCATCGCGCTGCCAGCCGCGCCAGCGGAAATCGATCGGGCGATGGAGTTGTCGCTGCGCTGGGCGGAGCGTTGCGCTGCGGCGTTCGGCACGCAGCCCGGCAAGGCAATGTTCGGGATCGTGCAGGGCGGCGATGTTCCAGAGATGCGGGTCAAATCCGCGCGGGCGCTCTCGGGCATGAACCTCAAGGGCTATGCCATTGGCGGCCTTGCCGTTGGCGAGCCGCAGGACGTGATGCTGCGCACCATCGAGATCACGGCGCCCGAGCTGCCGGCCGAAAAACCGCGCTACCTGATGGGCGTCGGCACGCCGGACGATATTCTGGAAAGCGTGGCGCGCGGCATCGACATGTTCGATTGCGTGATGCCGACGCGTTCGGGCAGGCATGGCCTGGCCTTCACGCGGCGCGGGCGGGTGAACCTTCGCAATGCGCGGCATGCCGAGGATACGCGCCCGCTTGACGAGGAAAGCGATTGCCCCGCCGCCCGCGACTATTCGCGCGCCTATCTGCACCATCTCGTGCGGTGCGACGAGGCGCTGGGCGGCATGCTGTTGTCGTGGAACAATCTCCACTATTACCAGCAATTGATGTCCGGTATCCGTGCCGCGATCGAGGCAGGGCGCTTCGAGGAATTCCGCGCACAGACCAAGGCCGACTGGGCCAAGGGCGACATCGCGCCCTTGTAGTAGCGATGCAGTTTCCGCGCTCGAGCTTACTTGATGCTGGCCTTGCCGCCGACGATCTCGACGGTTTCCGAACCGCTCAGCGTTTCGCGGTCGCCATTCGGCATGGTGATGAAGCATCCGGCGGGGCACTCGGAAATGGTCTCGCCCGGTTGAATACCGATTTCCTTCTGCTCTCCGCCCTCGGTGATCTGCAGCGAATAGGCCTGGCCATCTGTATTGACGATCGTGGCGGCGCCGGCGGCCGAAACCGAAGCGGAAAAGGCGAGGATGGCGGCTGCAATGAACTTCATTTTATTGTACCGGCGTCTCCGCCGTCCCTTCTGTCGGCCGGACGAGACCGGCCATGACGACATCTTTAGCACGTTGAAAATGAACGGCTACTGAATGCGCACTTCATCTCCCGCCTGGCTTGGCCCGCGCGCGGGGACCAGGTTGCTTGCTTTCAGACTTTTCCGCCCAGGCCGAAAGAAGTTTTTCCAGATCCTCTGTCTTGATGTTGAGATCACGTTGCGGGAACGGGATCTGGATGTCCCGGGCCTCAAACGCGTCCACGATCGAGAAGCGAATTCTCGTTGCTATAACAGAGCCTTCCAGTACATCCTTGACGTGGAACCGTAGCTCGAAATTGAGGGCGGACTCACCGAAACCGAGAAACACGACGAAGGGTGCCGGCACTTTCAGCACGGATGGATCGGCGGCCGCGATTTCCAGAAGCAGATCATGCACCATGCGCGGATTGGTCCCGTATGCAACCGACACCGCGACATCGACGCGGCCAAGATGGTTTCGGTGCGTCCAGTTGCCGACGGGCTGGTTGATGAGTTCCGAGTTGGGCAGGATCACGGTCTGTTTCTGGAACGTCTCGATTTCCGTTGCGCGTACCGAGATGCGCTTGACCGTTCCGGCGGTCTGGCCCGCAACAATCCAGTCGCCAACCTTGAACGGTCGCTCGGCAAGCAGGATCAGGCCGGAAACGAAATTGTTCACGATGTTCTGCAAGCCGAAGCCGATGCCGAGCGACAGTGCTCCCGCAACAATGGCAAGGTTGGAAAGGTTGAAGCCGGCAGCCGAAACGCCGACAAGCGCCGCAAGGCCGATGCCGATATAGCCTGCGATGGTCCGGATGGAATTTCGCACGCCGGTATCGAGACGGCTGCGGGCCATCACGTTGCGGTCCAGCCAACCCTGGAACTGGCGTGTCAGAATGTAACCCAATACGAAAAGGATGATCCCGAACAGGATCGCGAACAGTGAAATCGAGAAAGACCCGATCGTGATGTTCGTCATGATCCGGTAGAGGAACGACGACACATCGACCCGGTTGAATCCCCATTGCAGGGCGATCAGCGGCAAGCCCGCGAGGATGACCAGCAGATAGGTGCCAAGGCTCAGCAGAAGTCCGAACTGGTCCATTGCCGTGTCGGACAGCTCGAACCGTGCCTTCAGGCGTGCGCCGAGGCGGGTTGCGTCCAGCGCGCCGTCGGCGCCCAGCGCGCGCCCGGTCTGCAATCCGATGAGCATGGTGGCCAGGATCGCGCCGGTGATGACGATCTGCGCGGCGGCGAACTTTGCGAGGCCGACATACCCGCTCACCGCGGCGAGAATGACGAAAGCGGCCAGCAACAGCATCGGAATTCGAACGATGCCCGGCAGCGGCAGCAATTGCCCGGTTTCCGCATTGCGATAGGGCTTCACCAAGGCGATCATGATCAGCAGGACGCCGATCGTGAGCGCGGCCACCATGCTTTGCCCGACAGTTACCGCCAGCGACGATGAGTAGATGTCGGCGATCCAGCCGAACAGGAAATCGATGATGTGAACGGCCGCCATCGCCAGCGTGAGGATGACGATCCACCGCGCACCGCGGTCGGTGACGGCGGCAAGCCTGCGTCCGGGATGGCCCGGCGCAAAGATCGACCGTACAAGCTGCTGGATGAAGAAGAACGCGGCTATCGATACGAGGAAGGCCTGGAACAGTTCCAGCGATTGGCCCGAGAAGATCGCAAAGCTGAAAAACAGCCAGTAGACGATGCCGAGGCCCGCACAAAAGGCTAGCGTGGGAATGACGGTCGACCAGAAGGCCAGCGACAGGCGGCCGAAATAGGAAAGTTCACCGTCGCGCTGCCGCATGAGCAACATGCGGCCCAGCGTGCGCTGGAATCCCCACCAGACCGCCAGCACCAGAACAATGGAAAGACCGGTGGCCGCGAGCAGCGACTGTATCCTGAACGTTCCGACGAATTGCAGCCGTGAAACAATGGTCCGCCATGCCTTGTGTATGTCTTGCCGGAATGCATTCCAGTTTTCGGCGTTGAAAACGCCATTGGCGGTTGTCCGTCGGAACAGCGTGTTGGCGAACAGTTCCCGCCGCAGGTCGCTGATCGCCGCGCTGGCTTCGTTGGTGCGGATCGAGAGGCGTTCCGCGGCCGCCAGTTCTGCGTTGATCGCGGATTTGCGCGAAAGAAGCTCCCTCCGCTCGCTGGCTACGATGTCGGGTTCCGGTGGTTCTCCCTCCTTGGGCGGCGGGCCGAGTTCTTCCAGGCGGGCATTGATGCGCCCCAGTTCAGGCCGGAACGACACGCCGAAGTCGATCAGCGCCTTGGCCAGCTTGTCGGTTTCCACCCGCAGCGCCACGAGGCGTTCGTCATTGGCCGAGTGTTCGGCGATGCCGGCTTCTATGCGGGTCAGTTCACGTTGCAGTTTTGCGGTTGGCGGCTCGGCTTCCTGCGCCAGCGCAAGATTGATCATCGCGGCCAGAACAAGGAACGGCAAAAGCAGGGCTAGTAATATGGGTCGTTGCATCGGCAGGTGGCCCGGCAGGATGTTCCGCGGCGGTGAGTCGCCGCCGGTCACCATACAGAACCGGCGGGCCGGAACCAAACCGCGGCTGCCGTCAGGCGTTGACGCCCGTATACGGGTTCAGTTTCACGCCGTTGATCTTCCAGCTTCCGTCCGGCTGGCGCACCAGCGTGTAGACGGCTTGCCACTGCTTGCCCTGCGGATCGGTGACGATGACTTCCTGGTGAACCTGCCCGCTGATCAACGTGTTGCGGCCGAAGACAAAGCTGTCGGGTTTGTAGAGGGGCATGTAACCGGTCTCAACCATGCCCATGAAGCGGTCGACGGTGGTGAATACCTGCTT
>JBGSJA010000049.1:0-11363 GCA_041742235.1 Salaquimonas sp.
CGAGCGCGCGCTAGAGATCATGCGCGACAGCACCATCGGGACCTATGGCGCCGCGGCGTTGATCTTCTCCATCGGCCTGCGCTGGGCCGCACTTGCAACGCTGGCTCCCGCTACGGGAGCCGCAGCCCTCGTCATCGCGCATGCAGCAGGACGCGGGTCAATCGCCATCGCGCTCAACTGGTCGACCTATGCCCGCACCAAGGGAACGGGCGAGCTTGTCTCGCGCGGCGTGCCCGACGCCGAACTCTGGCGCACGCTTGCGATTGCTTGCGCGCTCGCGCTTCTGCTTGGCTGGTGGGGCGGTTTGATCGCCGCGATCATCGGCGGCAGCGCGGCGGCGCTCCTTCATTTTCGTGTCGAAAGGCGGATCGGGGGCTATACCGGAGACACGCTCGGCGCGATGGAACAGCTTTGCGAAATCGCCGTCCTTGTTGCCTTGTCGGTGATGTGGAGGGCTTCATGATCTTCCTGCGCCATCCTCGCCCGGGCGTTGAACCCGGCATCTGCTATGGCAGGCTCGATCTCGACATCCACGAGGAGGGCCACGGCCAGATCGAGCGCGCGGTGGAACTTGCCCCGCCCGCGCGGCTGCTACTCGCCAGCCCGGCCTTGCGGTGCCGCAAGCTGGCGGAAGCCATTTCATACCGGCATGGCCTGGAGATCCGCTTCGACGAGCGGCTGTGGGAAATGAACATGGGCGACTGGGAAGGCCTGCCCTGGAAGGATATCCCCCGCCATCTCAGCGAGCCTTGGCTGAAGGACCCCTTCAACCTCGCCTGCCCGAACGGCGAATCCTTCCGTGACGTGCAACTTCGCGTGACGCAGGCTCTGGAAAACCACGGGGACGACACGGTCGTCGTGTGCCATGCAGGGCCGATCCGCGCCGTGCAGATGGCGTGGACGGGACTGACCTTTGCCGAGGCGTTCGCCTCTACCCCGCCTTACGCCGAACCGATCGAGATCATCCGGCGACAAGGATGATGGCAACGACCGCCCACAGCGCGAAGCACGACCGCGCGAAGAGGCGAAGCGCCGCGTCGATGTCGGGAGCATCGAGGCTCGCGCGCCCCGACCCGTTGAGCCAGACCTGCTGCACACTTTCCCCGGCATAGACGCGCGGGCCTGCGAGCGAGATACCCAGCGCCCAGGCAAAGGCCGATTCCGGCCAGCCGGCATTGGGCGACCGGTGCAAACCGGCATCGCGCAGCGCGCCGTTGAAACTTTCCCTCGCCATGCCGGGACCGCCAAGGCTGAATGCGCCAAGCGCAATGATCGCCGCCGACAGGCGCGCCGGAACATAATTCGCGACATCGTCGGCGCGTGCCGACCAGCGGCCGAAATGGAGATATTTCTCCGTCCGGTGCCCGATCATCGAATCGGCGGTGTTGGTCATCTTGTAGGCGAACAGCCCCGGCAGGCCGAAAAGCGCGTACCAGAAGGCCGGCGCGACGACGCCGTCGGAGAAATTCTCCGCAAGGCTTTCGATTGCCGCGCGGCTGACCCCTGCCCGGTCGAGCGACTTCGGATCGCGCCCGACAATCATCGAGACCGCTCGCCTGCCGCCCTCAAGCCCGCCCTCGCGCAGGCCTGTCGCGACCGCCCGCACGTGATCGGCAAGGCTCTTTTGCGCCAGGAACACCGAAACGATGACGGCCTCGGCAAGCCAGCCAAGTGGACCGAACATGCGCAATAAGCCGTGCAGCACCATGCCGGCAATGACAGCAAGGGCAAGCATCGCGAGGAAGGCAAAAGCCCCCGCACGCAACTGTCGAAGAGCCGCTTCGCCGGGATGGTTCAGCCGCTTGTCGAGAAACCCGACAACTTGGCCAAACCACACCACCGGATGCGGCCAGGGCCGCCAGATCCTGTCCGGATCCCCGACGAACCAGTCGAGCACCAGTGCGGCCAGCAGAATCGCCGAATGCATGGCTCACCGCCTCAGGAATTGCTGGATGGCGCCGCGCAGGCGGCGCAGCTGCGCGTCCTCGGCGCAGAGGCCGAAACGCATCAGTCCGTCGCGATCAGGGAACGGCCGCGCCAATATGCGCGAGCGCTGCAGCGTTTCGCACAGCCCTCCCGCCCTTTCGTGAAAAGCGAGTACGAAGAGGCCGTTGACGCCCACGATCTCCAATCCCTGATCCTGCAGCATTTCTGCCAGCGCGCGCGAGCGGGCGGCAAGCCACAGGCGCGTCGTCGCTGCCCATTCTTTGTCGGCCATCGCCGCTGCGCCGATCTCCAGCGCCGGTCCGTTCAACGCCCAGGGTCCAAACCAGTCCGCGATCCTCGCCGCAAGCGGGCGGTCGCAGATCGCGAAGCCGAGACGTACCCCGGCGAGACCGAAGAACTTGCCGAAAGATTTGAGGATGACCATGTTGCGGACCATATGCGGCACGAAACTTCTGTCGGGGTCGGTGTCGCAGAACGCCTCGTCAATGATCACGCGACCTTCCTTGCGACGCATCCGGTCCGCAAGTTTTTCGATTTGCCCCTTGTCATGAAACATCGCATCGGGATTGTTCGGATGGACAGCGACTGCAAAGGTCTCATCGTCCGGAACCGCCGCCGGCTCCTTCACTTCACCAACGGTTCGTCCCGCCTTGGCAGCGCAATGCCCGTGTTCGCGATAAGTCCCGGCCTGCGGCGCGATGATGGTGGCGGTCGATCCCTCCAGCAGGCGCGGCAGTGCTTCGATCAGCGCCTGCGTACCGGGAGCGGCAACCACCGTGAAGGCTTCGGGAACCTTGTAGTAGTTGCGGGCGACAGACAAAAGCCATGCATGCGCCGCGGCATCGGGCAGCCGCTGCCAGGCATCGGCCGAGACCGCACGGACAGGCCAGGGCCGCGGATTGATGCCGGTCGAAAGGTCGAGCCATTCGCTGCGGTTTCCGCCATGGATCGCCATGGCGCGATCGAGGCCGCCGCCGTGAAACACCGGACCGGAAGTCTCCACGAAACTCATGCCGCGTCTATCACGTGAAGATAGGAGCCCATGACATTGCCGCTGCGAAGGCCTTGCGGGCCAAGGTCGGCGCCCAGCGCATCGCCGGCAAGAAAGAGCGGTTCGCCCTCTTCGCGCAGCACCGACGAATAGTGGAATTCATGCGCTGCCATCTTTTGGCCGAAAGGAAAGCCTTGCCTCGCCACCGCGCGACGATAACCAAGATGCAATTTGCGGCGGGCAAAGCTGGTCTCCACTTTCAACAGCCCGGCCATGGCGTGGCGCGCACCTGACGCATCCTCCAGGCCCTCGCCCAGCGCCATGTAGCCCCCGCATTCGCCATAAACGAAAGCGCCGCGCGCAGCCGCCAGCCGCAGTCCCTCGTGGAAATTCCTTGCCGCAGCCAAACGCCCGGCATGCAGTTCGGGATAGCCGCCGGGAAGATAAACCGCATCGGCATGGTCTGACGGCGGCTCGTCGGTGAGCGGCGAAAAAAACATGAGTTCCGCGCCCTGCGCCCGCCAGTCTTCAAGCTGGTGCGGATAGGCGAAGCTGAACGCGGCATCGCGCGCAACCGCCACGCGCTGGCCGGGCGGCGGCAGGCGTCGCATCGGAACGTCATCTTGAATCAGAAGTTCAAAGGCCTGAATCAGCCCGTCAACATCGACGTGGGAAGCCACTGAATTTGCTGCATATTTGACAAATTCATCCATCGCTTCATGTTCGCTGGCGAGCACCAGCCCCAGATGCCTTTCGGGCAGCGAAAGCTGCGGCAGGCGCGGCACGCAGCCGAAGACATGAACGCCGATCTGGCCCAGCGCGGCCTTCAGCATCGCCTCGTGCCGCGCCCCGCCGGTCTTGTTGAGGATGACGCCGGCGAAGCGCAAGCCGGGCCTATGGTCGCGGAAGCCGCGCACCAGCGCCGCTACCGAATGCGACTGCTTCGCTGAATCCACGACGAGCACGACGGGAACGCCGAGCGTGGTTGCCAGATCGGCGGCGCTGCCGGAGCCATCTGCCGCGCCGTCGTAGAGGCCCATCATCGCCTCGACGAGGAGATGGCTGCCGCCTTGCGCCAATGCCAGCCCGCGCAGCCTTTCAGGTCGCATCGCCCAGGGATCGAGATTGACCGACGGCGCGCCGCAAGCCGCCTCATGAAATCCCGGATCGATGAAATCGGGCCCTGCTTTCGCGGCGCGGATTGCGAGGCCGCGATCCTTGAGCGCGCGCAGCAAAGCCAACGCCAGCACGGTCTTGCCGCTGCCCGAAGATGGCGCTGCAAGGAGCAGTCCGCGCGTGGCCGAATGCAGGGCCGTCATCAGCCTGCGTCCCGTTTCATCCGCGTGGCGAAGGGATCGGGCGTCAGCATCTTGCCTTCCAGCGCGCCGCGCCAGTCGAGTGCACTGCGCAGCCTAACGACCTCGCCGACGACGATGATCGCCGGCGGCTTCAGTCCGCTGGCGGCAAGATCGGCGAGCGAAGCATCAAGCGTCGTCTCAAGCACTTGCTGGTCGTCGGTCGTGGCGTTGCAGACGAACGCGACCGGCGTCGAGGCCTCGCGTCCGTAGTGCAGCAGCCTCTCTCGGATCGCCTCCCAATGCTTCATCGCCATGTACATGACGATGACCGGCGAGCCGCGCGCGACGCCTTCCCAGTCGATGCTGTCGGGAACGATGCCGCCCGAGTCATGTCCGGTGAGAAAGGTCACCGCGTGGTTGAGATCGCGGTGCGTCATCGGGATTCCGGCATAGGCAAGCCCGCCAATGCCGGCGGAAATGCCCGGCACGATGCGGAACGGAATGCCATGATCGAGCAGCGTCAGCGCCTCTTCGCCGCCCCGGCCGAACACGAAGGGATCGCCGCCCTTGAGCCGCAGCACGCGATTGCCCGCGCGGGCATATTCGACCAGCGACAGCGAGATGTCGCGCTGCTTGGGGGATGGCTTGCCGCCGCGCTTTCCGGCGAATTTCAGCACCGCACCCGGCTTGGCGAATTTCAGCGCGGCGTCGTTGACCAGCGCATCGTAGACAATGACGTCCGCCTGGCGCAGCGCTTCGACCGCAAGCAGCGTCAGCAGGCCGGGATCGCCCGGTCCCGCGCCCACGAGCCAGACGGTTCCCGGCTTGAACTCCGCGCCGTCAAGGCGCAAACCGGCATCATGCATGGATCATCCTCCGCGCGGCAAAGATTAGTGCAGGTTGCGCGCGCATTGCCAGTTCATTTGCGTCGCATATAAGGGACGAATGACGAGTTTTGACGCGAATGGCCGGATCGAGAAGCCCGAGGGCGAGTTGCGCCGCGGCTGGACCACCGGCGCTTGCGCCACGGCGGCGGTAAAGGCCGCACTCACAGCGCTGGTGGGCGGCGAGTTCCCGGACCCGGTGTCGATAACCTTGCCCAAGGGCGAAACGCCCGCCTTCCCGCTCGCCTATGAAGCGCTTGGCGAGAGCCATGCCAGTGCGGGCATCGTCAAGGACGCGGGCGACGACCCGGACGTGACGCACGGGGCGACGATCATTGCCATGGTTAGCCCCGGCGAGCCGGGAAGCGGCGTCACATTCCATGCCGGCGAAGGTGTCGGCATGGTCACGCGGCCCGGACTGCCGATTGCCGTGGGCGAACCCGCCATCAACCCTGTGCCTCGAGCCATGATGCGCAGGGTGGTCGAGGAGATTTGCGCTGCTGCGGGCATCGCGCCGGACATCGCAATCACGATTACGGTGCCCGGCGGCGAAAAAATCGCCGAGCGCACCTGGAACCCGCGCCTCGGCATCCTCGGTGGCATTTCCATTCTCGGCACGACCGGCGTGGTCGTTCCGTTCTCCTGCTCGGCATGGATACACTCCATCCACCGCGGCATCGATGTGTCGCGCGCTGCTGGCGTGACCCATGTTCTCGGCGCGACCGGCAGCACCTCTGAGGACGCTGCACGAGCCATCTACGGCTTCCCCGAGCACGCCCTGCTCGACATGGGCGACTTTGCCGGCGGCCTGCTCAAATATCTGCGCCCGAACCCGATACCGCGCCTGACGCTTGCCGGGGGCTTCGCCAAGTTCGCCAAGCTCGCCAAGGGCGCGCTCGACCTTCACTCCGGCCGCAGCCAGGTCGACATGGACTGGCTGGCGCAAGAGGCGGCGGCAGCCGGAGCAGCGCAGGACGTTGCCGCCCGGATCCGCGAGGCCAATTCGGCGCTCGATGCGCTGGCGATTGCCGGCTATGCCTCGGGTCTGCCGCAACGCATTGCCGAAGGTGCGCGGCAAACGGCGCTCGACGTACTGCGCGGCGCGCCGGTAGAGGTGGAAGTGCTGGTCGTCAGCCGTGACGGCAAGATCATCGCGCGCGCGGGCGCATTCGATGCCTGACGGACAGAAGGAAAAGATCCTCATACTCGGAGGAACGCGCGAGGCGGCGGAACTGGCCGTGGAACTCGTTGCGCAAGGCCATGACGTCACGACCTCGCTTGCCGGGCGCACGCGCGAGCCGGAACCGGTTGAAGGCAATGTCCGCACCGGCGGTTTTGGTGGCGCAGAAGGGCTTGCGCAATATTTACGCGACAATGGCTTTACGAAGCTGATCGATGCAACGCATCCGTTCGCCCGGCGCATTTCCACCAACGCGATGGAGGCTGCCGCCATATCAGGCGTGCCGCTCGAAGTGCGAACCCGCGAGCCGTGGCGGCGCGAAGCAGGCGACAACTGGATCGAGGTAGCAACGCTCGAAGCGGCGCGTGACGCCATTCCGCCGCGGGCGCGTGTATTGTTGGCGCTGGGATCGCAGCACATTGAGACCTTCGCAAGCCGCGCCGACGTACATTTCCTCGTGCGCATGGTGGATGCGCCCATCGTGCCGCCTGATTTGCCTGACCACGAACTCGTCATCGGCAAGCCCGGCGCCACCGCCGCGGACGAAGCCCTGTTGTTGAAACGGTACGCCATCACCCATCTCGTCTGCCGCAATTCCGGCGGCACGCGTTCCCATGCAAAGATCGAGGCCGCCCGGATGCTCGGGCTGCCTGTGATAATCCTTGCGCGCTAGGCTTCCACCTTCTTTTTTCCCTTGTTTCGCAGCACATGGGAATAATTCGCATTGTAGAGGTCACTGTCACGGAAATGTTCGTTCCCGAAGACGCGCCCGACCAGCACCAGCGCGGTTCGGGTGATCTTTGCCTCGCGCACCCGCTCCTTCATTTCCGCCAGCGTCGTGCGGATGTAGAGCTCGTCCGGCCATGTCGCGCGATAGGCGATCACCACTGGGCAATCGTCGCCGTAATAGGGCTCGAGCGCCCGGCGGATGTAGTCGAGGTTGCGGATGGACAAGTGGATCGCCAGCGTCGCGCGCGAGCGGCCGAGTACCTCCAGGCTCTCGTGCTCGGGCATGCTTGAGGCCTTCATGCCGGTGCGAGTGACGATCACTGTCTGGGCGATTTCCGGGAGCGTCAACTCCGTGGCCAGCCGCGCTGCCGCAGCCGCGAAGGCCGGCACGCCCGGCACCACCTCATAGCCAATGCCCAGCGCGTCGAGGCGGCGCATCTGTTCTGCCGTCGCGCCGTAGATCGACGGGTCGCCCGAATGCACACGCGCCACATCGCTGCCGGCGGCATGCGCCAGCCGCATTTCCTCGATGATCGCGTCGAGATGCATGGGCGCGGTATCGAGGACGCGCGCATCCTTCGGCGCGGCGGCGACGATCTCCGCCGGCACCAGCGAACCGGCATAGAGGCAGACCTTGCAGCGCTCGATCAATTTTAGCCCGCGCACCGTGATGAGATCGGGCGCGCCGGGCCCCGCCCCGATAAAATAGACTGTCATGTTCAGGCTGCCTCTTCGGCCTTGATTTCGGCAGTAATTTTCCGCCAAGGAACGAAAACAAGCCCTTCGCCGTCCTTGGCGACAAGCCCGGTTTCCATCAACTTCATCACATCGGAATGCACCCCCCGATAGTCGCGGCCGAGATCCTTCGAAAGCGCGCGAATACTGCGATGACCCGCTTTCTGCAGCTGCCTTATCAGCCGCCAGCGGTTCCCCGTCAGGGTTTCAAGAAGCTGTTCCATGGACGTGAACGATAGCCGCGAAGGCCCGGCCTTGTATGCGCCTGCATCCAGGCGACGGGCGGCATCCAACGTGCGATCCAGAAACGCATCGGGCGTCTCGGCGGTGATCACCAATTCGGTTTCAGTCTCCATGGGCGAGGACGTCGGAACGGAAGTCATGGATCAGTTTCTCCAGCGATACAAACGTGTAAGGAAGTTCCCGTTTTCCGTAGTGGCGATGATCGCCCTTTCCTTTTTCATTGTCGTAGCCGACCAGGCGTCTGCCCGGCTTGCCATAGAACAGCGAGTACTTGAACCCATGCGGGCGTTCGGCAGTCGGCGAAGGCAATCGCCAGATCTTGATCTCAATAATGACACCGTTGGGAAACACCTGCTTTTCAGCCAGAACCAGGACGGCGTCATTTGATGCTTTGGATATCATATGCTGTCTGTTACATCAACCGGCTGCTCGATCTTGGTGCCTTCCTTTGCGGCGTAGCCGCGTGGTGTGTAGACCCAAAGCCGCCCGTCGCCGGTGTGCACCGTGCGCGTCTGCGAGGAACCGACCAGCACAACCGTGAGCATGTCGACATCTTCGATGTCGAGTTCAGACAGCGGGACCACGCGTACCGTCTCTCCCGGCCTGCCAAGATTGGCGGCAAGGATCACTGGCGTGTCGGCGGGCCGGTGCGACAGAAGAACTTGCCTTGCGTGGGCAAGCTGCGTGCGGCGGCGCTTCGACACCGGGTTGTAGAAGGCAATGACGAAATCGGCTTCCGCTGCGGCTTTCACGCGCCGTACGATATCGGGCCATGGCGTCAGCAGGTCGGACAGCGAAATCGTGCAGAAATCATGCCCCAGCGGCGCGCCCGCGCGGGCAGCAGCAGCCTGCAGCGCGGAAATGCCTGGCGATACGGCAATGTCGATGCGCTTTGCCGCGTCGGTAAGTCCGCCCTTTTCGATAAGCTCAAAAACCAGCGTCGCCATGGCATAAATGCCCGCATCGCCCGAACAGACCAGCGCCACGTCGCGCCCCTGCCCCGCTAGTTCCATGGCGTGGCGGACGCGGTCTTCTTCGCGCCCAAGATCGAAATCGTGGCGGATCTTGCCGCCCGAGATTTCCGCAACGAGATCGAGATAGAGCGAATAGCCGACAAGGTCGGTTGCCTCGCCGATCATCGCCGTCACTTCCGGGCTGCGCCAGCCCTGCGATCCCGGACCGATGCCGACGACGAAAAGCCTTCCTCGCGTGCGGCCGGCAAGTTCGACGATCGGGTCGGTAGCCCGTGCGAGCGCGGCCGTCACGCGCTTGGACTTCAGCTTGGGCACGGCAAGGTTCGACTGCGGCCCGGCAAGCGCCAGCGCCGCGCCTTCGGCAACGCCATGACAGCCGGTTTCGGCAAACACGATGTCGGAAGGATTGGCGAGGCGCGGTGTCTGCGCTTCCAGTTCCGTCGCGCTGTAGAAGCGCGCCGGCACGGAAAAATGCGCCGCCACGGCGTGGATGGCCGCCTCGTCCGCCTTGAGTTCGATCGAGGCGACCGCCGCCAGCGAGTGGCGCGAGAGGCCCGATTGCACCAGCAGGCCTTCCGCCAGTTCGATCGCTTCCGCGCCATCCGCACCGCGTTCGCAGCCGATACCCAGAACCAGCGTCGCCGGATGAAAGACAAGGTTTGACTGCAGGGGCTGGACCGCCTCGTCCGTGACGGTGAGCATCACCGCCCCATCGTCCGCCAAAGGCAGGCCCGATTGTCTCAGCCACGGCGCATCGCCAACAATGCGGGCCTTCGCGCCATTGTTGAGCGCGGCCATGACGTCCTTCGCCGCTGCCGGGTTTCCGAGCTTGTAGCCCGCTGGAGGAGCGTCGAGTGCGACGCCAAACTTGACGTCGCCAGCAGTCGTCACCGCCGCGACGGCGCCGATTGCATCTGCGATCTTGCGCGCCAGTTCGTTCGCGCCGTGATGCCCGCCAAGGAGCGGCACCACCACCGAGCCGTCAGCGGCGATGCACACCACCGGCGGCTCCGTATGCTTGTCGTCGAGCACCGGCGCGAGCAGGCGGACTACCGCCCCGCTCGCCATGATCGCGATGATCGGCGTGCCTGCCTTGAACAGCGATTGCAGATGCGCGCGCGTGTCGCGGAAGTTCTCGCTGCCCCCGCAAACCCGCGGCGAGAGGCCGTGCACGGCCGCGCCCGTAGCCATGGCGATGCGCCGTGCCAGCGGCAGTTCCTCGGGCGACAGGACGATGATTGCGGGATGCTTCATGCCGATACTTTCCTGCCATTGCCGGAAACGGCGCGTTTCGCGATCCAGCCTTCGGCGCCCTTGTAGATGAGGATGATCGAGAAATACGGCGCATCGTCGCCCTCGACTTCGGCGAGCGGCAGGATGCGCTGGTTCGGCAGGCCCACGCGTTCCAGATAGCCGGCGGCGGGCGTTAGGCCCGCTGTATCGATCAGCGCACGGATGCGCGGCAGGTGGCGGCCGACCTTCATGAAGGCGATGGCGTCGCTGCGCTCCAGCGCTGCGCTGATGTCGGCATCGGGAAGCGGCGCGGGAATGATCGTCAGCATGTCGTTGCGCGCGGCGAGCGGGCGCGCAAGCGCCGCTGCCGAGGCCATCAGCGACGAAACACCGGGTACGATTTCGACCGGATGATCGTCCGCCAGCCGCTCGAACAGATACATGAACGAGCCGTATAAGAACGGATCGCCCTCGCACAGCACGCAGACATCCCGGCCTGAGGAAAGATACGCGGCAATTTCCGTTGCAGCCTTGTCGTAGATCGCCCTGGCCGGGAACCGCTCCACCCGCATAGGAATGACAATCGGAATCTCAACCTGTCCGGACCTGATATGCGCCGCGACGATAGAGCGCGCGAAACTCTCGCCGGTATCCGGCGCTGGATAGGCGATAACCGGCGAGGCCGTGAGGATGCGGTGCGCCTTCAGCGTCAGCAGTTCCGGATCGCCCGGCCCGACGCCAATGCCGTATAACGTGCCGTTCATACGCCCGCACCCTTCGTCAGCGACCATTGCGTTACAGGCATCGACGCCCGCCAGCCATGGTACGGCCCGACCGGCTCGGCGCTTTGATAGCCGATCCGCTCCAGTTCACCGCCATGTTTTGCGAATGCGGAAAGCAGCACGGCTTCGCTTTCCAGCGTAACGGCGTTGGCAACCAGCCGTCCGAACGGCTTCAGCGCCGAAAGGCAAAGCTCGATGACCTCCATCGAAACGCCGCCGCCGATGAACACCGCATCGGGTGCTGGCAGGCCTGCAAGCGCTGCGGGGGCTTCGCCTTCGATCAATTGCAGCGCGGGGGCGCCGAGCGCCAATGCGTTTCGCGCAGCAATTGCACGCCTGTCCGCGCGCGGCTCGATGCCGATCGCCC
>JBGSJA010000050.1:0-3873 GCA_041742235.1 Salaquimonas sp.
CCGTCCTTGGAATGGATCATCCAGCCGCAGATGATGTTGCCGATGCCGTCGACCTTGAGCTGCTTGCCGTCGAGCACCGCGACGACGCCGGGCATGGCCTCGGCCGCCGAACGGTCGATCGACTTGACGACAGCATGCGCATGCGGCGAGCGGATGAAATAGGCCTGGTGCATGCCGGCCATCTTGAAATCGTCCGTGTACCGGCCCTTGCCGGTGATGAAGCGCTGGTCTTCCTTGCGAAGCACCCTTGCGCCGATACCTTCAACTCCCATGGAATCCTCCTGTGAAACTTGCCGTCAAACCTGGTTCATCGGTCGTATCCGTGCCCGTTTCGCGATCATGAAGATCACAAACCGCGGGCGTCGGGTTACGCCATGGCGCCTGCTGCGGCCTCGATTGCCTTGACGATGTTGTGGTAGCCGGTGCAACGGCAGATATTGCCTTCGAGCTCGTGCCGGATGGTCTTTTCGTCGAGCTTGGCGCCGCTCTTCTTCGCCCGCTCGATCATGTCCACCGCGGTCATGATCATGCCCGGCGTGCAAAAGCCGCACTGCAGGCCGTGATGTTCGCGGAAGGCCGCCTGCACCGGGTGCAGTTCCGTTCCGTTCGCAAGGCCCTCGATGGTGAGAACGGTCGAACCGGAGGCCTGGGCGGCAAGCAGGGTGCAGCTCTTCACCGCCTTGCCGTCGACATGCACGACGCAGGCGCCGCACTGCGAGGTGTCGCAGCCGACATGCGTGCCGGTCAGGTTCAGGTTTTCCCGCAGGAACTGGACCAGCAATGTGCGGTCATCGACGGTCCCCGTGATTTTCTTGCCATTGACCGTCATGGTTACGGTTGCCATTCATGCCTCCTTGACTGCGGCCGCCGGAGGGCTCCGGCGCCATGTACGAAAAAATTTTCGGGGGAAGGCATGCGGTAGCAGGCGCATATTGGGCGCCCGGCGTCTCTTGCAGTCTCCTCCCGACGAACCCGCAAGTTTCTTGGCTTGCAGTATCCGCCTCCACGCAGGAGTTTGGCGCGGAACGGACGTGGCGGCAAGGGGAACGCTGACAAATTGTTGTCAGACTTGCGCAGCATGGCGCTGCACCATCCTACCTGATCTTGCGGAGCAGTTCAGGGCTGGGGAAACAGTCCGGCGCAGCGCCGTTTTGCTGCTGCCATTCTCCGATCGAACGGCGCGTCTTGAAGCCCGGCAACCCGTCCGCGCCGCCGACATCGAAGCCATTTGCCTCGAGGCTTCGTTGCAGGGCGGCAATGTCGGAGCGAAGCATCACGCCGATATCGGACCAGCGGCCCGCAAACGCAGCGCCGCCGAAGGCGATCCGGTCGGCAGCATTGCCGATGAACAGCGCATAAAGATCGCTCTCATTGTACTCCTTGAGAACGTAGAAATTCGGCGTGACGATGAATGCAGGGCCGAACCGGCCGGCCGGCATCAGCAGGAATGCCTCCTTGCCCGTTTCGGATGCCGGGAAGGGCTTGCCTTTGATTCGCCCGATGCCCATGGCCGACCACTGAGCGACGGTCTTGCCGCGGTCCGGGCCTTCCAGCGAGCAGCTTACCCCTTGCGGCACGGCCACTTCAAAGCCCCAGTCGCGCCCGGCGACCCAGCCCGATTGCTGCAGATAGTTGGCCATGGAAGCGAGCGTGTCGGCATCCGACTGCCAGATGTCGGCCTTGCCGTCCCCGTCTCCGTCGGCAGCATACTTGATGTAGGACGTCGGCAGGAATTGCGGCTGGCCCAGCGCGCCAGCCCAGGAACTGCGCATGCGCGACAATGGCACTCCGGCGTGCTGCGCCATTTCCAGCGCGGCTACCAGTTCGCCGGTGAACATGTCCTTGCGCGTCGACATGAATGCCTTCGTCGCCAGCACCTCGAAGGCATTGTGGGGAATGTCCGCGGCGCCAAAACCGGATTCGCGCCCCCAGATGGCCAGGAGAAAACGGCCCGGCACGCCCGTCCGCTTTTCCAGCGAAGCCAGCAATGCCTTGTTGGCGGCCAGCCTGGAGCGTCCGCCGGCAGCTACCGGCGCGATGTTCTTCTCGGCGAAGTAGGCGGAAGGCGCGCGAAACTCGGCTTGAAGCTGCTTCTTCGGGGTTTGCGGCTTGCTGCCGGGCGGCACCAGGTCGGGCAGCTTCCAGTTGATCTCCACGCCCTTGAGCACCGCGTCGAAGGTCTTGCGGCTCACGCCCTTGGCGGAGGCAACCGGCCAGATGTCTTCGTTCAGCCAGGACCGGAACTGCTTCTCGATCGCCGCCGCATTGGCAGGCTGGGCAAGGGCCGGCGTGGGTGCAGCCAGAAAGGTCAGCGCAACGAAAGCCAGGGTGGCGAATTGTCTGAACAGCGAATCGATCATTCGCAAATTCTGGAGGAGCCCTGTGGCGACGGCAAGGCCGGGAACACCTGCGCTGACAACGGGCGGCAAGGCGGGTAAGGTCCCGACATTCAAAAGGAGAAGCAGTGTGGACAGCAGCCAAACCCCCGCCGAACTCCTGTATATTCGCCCCGGCGAGGGGCGCTTCTATGCATTGGGAAAAATGACCGCGATCTTCAAGGCCGACGAAGAAGAAACGCGCGAGCGCTACAGCATTTCGGAGTGGTGGCTCGACCCGTACTCGACGGGACCGGGCGCGCATCTGCACGAGGCCAATGACGAGATCTTCTACGTCCTCGAGGGTACCGCGAGCATCCTTGCCGGCGAAGAATGGCTGGAAGCCCCGAAAGGCAGCTTCCTGCGAATACCCGCCGGAACGATCCACGATTTCGAAAACCGCAGCGGCGAACGCACCGGCCTGCTGAACTTCTTCATTCCCGGCGGTTTCGAGCACAACATGCCGACAATCGTCGAATGGTTCGCGAATAATCCGTAAGGGTCAGGAAAGCTCGACAAACCGTTCCAGATGGTGGTCGGCATCGCCGAACAGGTGATCGATCATGATGATCCGTTTGGCGTAGTGGCCGACGGGATATTCCCAGGTCATGCCCATGCCGCCATGGATCTGGATCGCTTCCTCTGCCGTCTGGCGCCCTGCCCTCCCGGCCAGGTTTTTGGCTGCGGAGACCATCTTTTCGCGCACATGCCGCTCGGCAGTGAGGTGCCCCGCCGCGTTAACGAGCGACGAGCGCAGCTGCTCGATCTCGATCAGCACGTCGGCCATGCGGTGCTGCAGCGCCTGGAACTTGCCGATGACGACGCCGAACTGCTTGCGCGTGTGCATGTACTCGATCGTCAGGTCCTTGGCCCGCCCCATCGCGCCGAGGCATTCTGCGGTGACGGCGACGATGCCGCGCGCATACGCCTTCTCGATGGCGGGGAACGCGGTATCTGGAACGCCGAGCAGTTCGCCCTTCGCGCCATTCAGGCTGATTTCCGCCGCCGGATATCCGTCGACGGTGCCATAGGAGCGAATCGAGACGCCCGGCGCCCTGGCATCGACGATGAAAAGCGAGATACCGTCCTTGTCGCCCGATGCACCGTTCGTGCGCGCGGAAACAACCAGCTTGTCGGCAGACCCGCCGCCGAGCACCACCGATTTGTGGCCGGTGATGGCAAAGCCGCCTTCGGCCTCGACCGCGCGTGCAGTCACCTGCTCGAGTTCATAACGCGACTGCGGTTCGCCATGGGCAAGCGCAATGAGCAATTCGCCGGCAATGACGCTCTCCAGCATTGCCTTCTGATCGTTCGATCCAAGGTCGGCGATGAGCGAACCGGCCAAAAGCGCCGGCAGGAAGGGTTCGACCACCAGCGCGCGGCCGAGCGCTTCGAACACCACCATCAAATCGTCGCCCTCGCCGCCGAAGCCGCCGGCATCTTCGCCGAACAGCGCGCCGATCACGCCGAGTTCGGCGAACTGGGCCCACATTTCGCG
>JBGSJA010000051.1:0-26055 GCA_041742235.1 Salaquimonas sp.
CCCTCTCCGCTGCCACCCGCAAGGGCTCGAGGCGCTGCGCTTGCTCGGCCGGAACCGTAATCGAAAAGTAAACTTTTCCGTCCGCGCTGAAGATGTCCGAAACAAGCCCCTTGTCGACAATATTGCCGGAACCGTCCGGCGCCTTGATGGCTTTCAGCGTCTCAAGCACGGCCTGGTTGTCGATTGCCACTGTAATGCCCTTCGTCCTGGTGAATTTCACACACATAAGGCAGCTTGCATGGCGCTGGAAGGGCGAAAAACGTCACTGACCGTCACATGGCGGCGCGACAATTTGCGAACGTTGGTTTGCCGCCATCCTCGAAAACCCCGCTGAAGCGTAAAAATCGAATAAAATTAGTGGCTTGGCTTGAACAATCTGGCAAGGATTAAATTGTATGAAAGACGTCTATCGATCCTCTCAAGAACGATGGCCGCATGTTCAACCTGTCACGCCGCATCTCGGCATTTGCAAGCAACCGGTCCGGCAATTTCACCATGACGTTCGCGTTGTCGGTGGTGGCAGTGCTCGGGGCAGCAGGCTCCGCCCTCGACTATTCGCGGATCTACCAGGCGCGCAACGGCATGGCCACCGCACTTGACGCCGGTGTGATGGCAGTGGCGGCTGAACTCAACGAAAAGGACATGACCAAGGAAGAAATCGAGGTTTACCTCGACGCCTTTGTCAGTTCGAACATGGATGCCGAAAACCCGGTCAAGGACGGCTACAAGCTCACCGACATCAATGTCGACTACACCGCGCAGCAGGTCAGCGCCCGTATCAGCGGCGATGTCCCCCTTACGCTGATGGGGGTTCTTGGCTGGAAGTTCATGCCGGTCGCAATGGCTTCGACAACCCAGTTCGGGACCAACCTCTCCGAGGTGGCGATGACGTTCGACGTTACCGGTTCCATGTCCGGCACCAAACTTGCCAGCCTGAAGAATGCCGCAAAGGAAGGCATTTCGATCCTGCTCGACGTGAACACGCCCACGCGCGAGCGGATACGCATTTCGATGGTTCCCTACGCATCCTCGGTCAATGCAGGTTCGTTGAAGCAATATGTGTTCAGCCAATCCTCGGGCTTCATCGGACCCAATCCCGTCTATGGCGAAAGTTACACAATACCCGCAGACGGTTGTTCGACAGAGCGCACCGGGACCGAACAATATGCCAGCGCAGGCCCCGACAAAGCCGCGGTCAACCGCGATTGGCGGGTGAGCAAGTGTCCCGGCGTCGCGGTCGAACCGCTTACCTCGGATGCGGCATTGCTGATGACGGCCATCGACAAGTTCAGCGCTTCGGGAACGACAGCCGGCCAGATCGGCATCCAATGGGCCTGGTATACGATTTCGCCGCAATGGGCGCCCTATCTTCCCGAGGATTCCAAGCCGGGCGCGTATGCGAAGGAATTGCGCAAATACGCAATCATCATGACCGATGGCGAGTTCAACACGGCCTATGCGGACGTGCCTCAAAAACAGAGCGTATCAAGCCAGAGCACCAAGTCGATGACCTACGCCAAGGCCCTGTGCAAGAACATGAAGGATGAGGGCATAGAGATCTTTGCCGTGGGTTTCGACCTCAAGCAAAAATCGGCGATCGACACGCTCAAGGATTGTGCTTCGCCCGACCAGGGCGGCGTCCAGTACTTCTATTCGGCAACCACCGGCGATGAACTTGTCGAGGCGTACCGGACCATCGCACAGCGCATCAAGACGGTTCGTCTGATCAACTGACGGATGGTCCGGTCAACCAACCAGGATCGCACGGAAATCGTTGACATTGGTGCCGGTGGGCCCCGGCGAAAACAGGTCTCCGAGCGCGTTGAATGCGGTCCAGGAATCGTTGCCGTCCAGTAGCATTGCAGGATCGAGGCCGGCTTCGCGTAGCCGCGCAATCGTGCCGCCATCGGCAAAGGCGCCGGCATTGTCCTGCGTGCCGTCGATGCCATCCGTGTCGGCGGCGAGCGCGTGAATTTTTTCAAGCCCGCCGATGCCGAAGGCCAACGACAAAAGAAACTCGCTGTTTCGACCGCCCCTGCCGCCCTTGCCGCGGATCGTGACGGTTGTCTCGCCGCCCGACAGCAGGACGACCGGCGACTTGAACGGGCGTCCCTTGAGAACTGTTTCACGTGCCAGCGCGGCATGAACCCTGGCCACCTCGCGCGCCTCGCCTTCGATCGAGTCCGAAAGGATTGCTGCCTCGATCCCTGACAGCCTTGCGAGTTCAGCCGCCCTCTCAAGCGAACGCGCGGCGCAGGCGATGACATGGACCTCGTTGCGGGCGAAAACCGGGGCGGACGGCAGCGGCGGAGGCGACACGCCGCCCGCAATATGCGCAAGCACGGCTGGCGGCAAGTTCAACCGGTAGCGGCGGATGATCGCCATGGCCTCTTCCACGCTGCCGCATGAAGGCACTGTGGGCCCTGACGCCACTTGCGCGGGGTCATCGCCCGGAATGTCCGATACGATGAGGCTGACGACCCTCGCCGGAAACGCCGCAGCGGCCAGCCTGCCGCCCTTGATCCGCGAGAGCCGGATGCGAAGCGCGTTCATCGCCGAGATCGGCGCGCCGCTGGCAAGCAGCGCCTTGTTGAGCGCAATCTCGTCATCGAGGCTCAACGAACCTGCGGGAGCCGGCAACAATGCGGACCCGCCGCCGCAAATCAGGGCCACGACGAGATCATCCGCCGTCAGGCCCCCCACGCGCCTCAACAGGGCGGCCGACCCTGCGAGCCCTGCCTCGTCGGGCACCGGGTGAGCCGCTTCCATCACCTTGATGCGCCGGCATGGCGCGCCATAGCCGTAGCGTGTGACGACCACGCCCTCGAGCGGGCCGTCCCACAACTCCTCGAAAGCTTGCGCCAGTTGCGCCGCGCCCTTACCCGCGCCGACCACGACTGTCCTGCCCCTTGGCCGCGCCGGCATGAAAGGCTTGAGTGCCTCGCGCGGGTCCGCGGCCTTCACCGCCGCGTCGAACAGGGAGACCAGGAACCCGCGCGGATTGGAAATTGGTTGCATCGGCAGCTTTCGGTTTGGCGCAGTACTTTCTCATAGCGCCAATGCCGCGCTTGAAAAACCTCGAAATGTCCTGACCGAAACAACAGCCGCTTTCGACAGTTATCCATTGGTCAGCAATTAGAATGGAGCTTGTCGAAGTGGGCCGGTATACGGAAAGACTGGAAGCGGAACGCCGAAAACAGGAAGGCCGTGGCCGCAACGCCGACTGGCCGTCGCAAATTCCCGCCCGCGGCTGGAAGGATATCGCCTGGAGGCTCTGGGGCACCTTGAACGAGGACAGGGTCCTGCTGGTGGCGGCGGGCGTGACTTTCTATCTGCTTCTTGCGCTTTTTCCCGCGCTCGCCGCCCTCGTTTCCGTCTACGGGATCATCGCCGATCCGCAGGCGATCGCAGGCCAGTTGTCCAACATCGGCGGCGTGGTGCCGCCGGCCGTGCTCGACATCGTACGCGCCCAACTCGAATCGCTCGCCCGGCAAGACCGCGATTCGCTGGGTTTCGGTTTCCTCATCGGTCTTGCCTTCGCGGTCTGGGGAGCCAACAGCGGCATCAAGGCGTTGTTCGACGCCATGAACATTGCCTATGAGGAAAGGGAGAAACGCGGTTTCTTCCTGCTCAATTTCGTGTCGCTGACATTCACGCTTGGCGCCATCGTGACTGCGATCCTGCTGCTGCTCGTGGTCGGCCTGGCGCCAGCCGCGCTTGCGCTGTTCGAACTTCCACCGGTCGCGGAAGCGCTTCTGCGGTATGGACGCTGGGTACTTCTGCTCATCATCGTGGGGGTCGGGATTTCCCTGCTCTACCGTTTCGGCCCGAGCCGCGAACACGCAAGGTGGCGATGGTTGAGCTGGGGTTCGGGTCTTGCCGCGGTCGTCTGGGTCGCCGCCTCGTGGAGCTTTTCCTGGTACCTCCAGAACTTCGCGGACTTCAATGCCACCTACGGATCCCTGGGCGCTGTGATCGGCCTGCTCATCTGGACCTGGATATCCATGATCGTCATCATCATGGGCGCCGAAATCAATGCGGAAATGGAACACCAGACCGCGCGGGACTCGACCACAGGCATGCCGCAACCAATGGGCGCACGCGGCGCGCAAGTCGCCGACACGCTGGGCCGCACCGCGGGGGAATAGGCGTCAGGCTTCGCGTTGTCCGCTACGCAGCAGGAAAAGCTCCCCCAGGTTCTGCAGGTCGATGTATCCGGCAAGCTTGCCTTCATTGCCGGTCACCGCGACAACCGGAGACTGGCGGCGCTGGAGCATCTGGAATGCCGGCTCGAGCGGAGAATCGGCGCGCACCGAAGGAATGTCGCGCAGCATGAATTCCAGCACCGGCGTGCTGCCCCCGCCATTGCGAAGCGTGTCCACGAGCCCGTCACGCGTGACGAAACCGCGCAGTTGCCCGCCGCCATCAACAACCGGGAACTCGCCTTGCGTGGTCCGCAGCAACAGGCGGGCAGCGGCATCCGCGTCCGCATCGACGGGAAGCGTTTCAAAAACGCTGACCATCGCTTCGCCTGCCTTGAGGCCGCGCGTGACGTCCTGCATCTCCGTGTAGCCTGCCTCGCCGCCCGCGGCGATGAAGATGAAGACAGCGATCAGAAGCAGGAACGGATTACCCATCAGGCCGGCGACGCCGATGAGGATCGCCAGTGCCTGCCCGATTGTTGCCGCGATGCGCGTCGCCCGCGGCCGGTCAAAGCGCATCGATAAAAGCGCCCGCAGCACCCGCCCGCCATCCATGGGAAAGGCCGGAATCAGGTTGAAGATCACGAGCGCCAGATTGGCCATGGCAACCTGGGCAAGGAAGCCCTCGCGCGTTCCTTCCAGTTCGCCGATCGACGCAACATCGGCGACCCTGCCGAGAAACAGGAAAAGCACCGCGAAGATCACGACATTGACGGCAGGACCGGCCAGCGCCACGAGAATTTCCTCGTACGGCTTTTCGGGCATGCGCTCCATCGACGCCACGCCGCCGATCGGCAACAGCGTGATGTCAGGCGTAGCGATGCCAAAACGGCGCGCCATGATGATGTGGCCGAACTCGTGCAACACCACGCAGACAAACAGGATCGCGACGAACAACACACCGCGCAGCGCCGCTTGCGGGCCGCCGTCAATCCAGTGGATGACGGCCACCCAGGCAAGCAGGAGGAAGAAGGTCGGATGCAGCCGCACCGCTGTTCCGCCGGCGTCGAACAGCTTGATGGATCCGCTTGAGAACATGTGTACGCTCCAGACCCTGCGGGAGTTTCGATTTTTTCAGACGGCACTAGCGCATCGATTTGTCGTCAATGTTACACGCTTTTTGACAACAGGCGACCTGCCCCCCACCAACTGTTATTCACACCGGACACAATATTACCTATCGTAAGTATAATTTCCGTTGCGTGACATCAATCTGCCGGCAGTACTAGCCTTATGGCTAATTCTCTGCAGCAAAATTTGTGTTGAATACGAAATTTTTGCGTGTAGTGGAGTCTGCGTCCACTATATTTATTAAAGTAGGCAATGTGAATCGCAACGCCGCGATGGATCCAATGAAGATAAGTTTTGAGAATAACATATTTCCGCTATTCAATCCGAACGTCCTTGATGACGTAAAGGATCCCTGCCCGGTGTTCGACGGCAAGAAGTGGCACATGTTCGGATCGGGCGGAACGGTAACCACCGAGACCTGGAAGATTTTCCATGCCACCGCGCCTTCGCGCGAGGGACCATGGACCGAGCACGACCTGATTGACCTTGGGATTTCGGGCTCGGGCGTTGCCGCGCCCGGCGTGGTCTTCCAGGGCGGCGTATTTCACATGTTCATCCAGACGGAGTTCATGCGCCCCGGCGGCACCTGCGAACACGCTGTTTCGGACGACGGCTTCGACTGGGTCGTGCTCGATACCGCGCTGCGCGCCGTGCCAGGCACCGGCGAGGATGGCATTTACGATCCGCACCCGGCTGTGATCGATGGCAATTGCTATATCGTCTATTCCGGCATGCCGCCCTTCGAGCGCGTACCGCAACCCGACGTCTATCTTGCCCGGAGCCTGACAAATACCTGGTTCGGCCCATGGGAACGGCTCGGCAAGATCTTGGACCACAGCGAAGTACCGCACCACAATTCCCGCGACCACGAGGATTACGAATGGGGCATAGAGGGCGCGCAGCTGGTGGAACTGCCGGACGGCAGGGTTCTTCTGAACGCGACCTGCTTCCTGCCGACAGGCAAGCGCGGCAGCCGCCAGCGCGTGTTTTTTGCAGTTGCGGATAAGGTGGAAGGTCCCTATCGCACGCTCGGCCCCGTGCTCGATCCGCCTGAAAACGGCGAGAACGGCCATTCCACCGTGTTGATCGACAATAACGAACTGGTGCTGTTCTATCAAAGCCGGGTGCAGACGACGAACAACCGCTGGCGCTTCGGCATCGCAAGGTGCAACCTCGATACCGCCAAGGCTGCCGCTTCCGGCTGATCCCTTCAACTTGGCGGATTTGACTTGCGCCGGGCGCGCGAGGCAGGCATTTGCGGTTCCATTCCTTCGACTGGAGCTTCATGTCATGACCGACCAATTCGCCCGATATCCAAGCCTTGCAGGCAAGAGCGTACTTGTTACCGGCGGCGCGTCCGGCATCGGCGCCGAAATCGTGCGCGCCTTTGCTGCTCAAGGATCGCGCGTCGGCTTTCTTGACCTTGACCGGGAAGGCAGCGCAAACCTCGCCGGCGAACTCGGCGATGCCATCGCTTTCGAAATCTGCGACCTGCGCGACATCGCGGCGATGCAGGCGGCGATCGCCGCACTTTCGCAACGACTGGGCACGCCGACGGTCCTCGTCAACAATGCTGCCCGCGACGACCGCCACGAATGGCAGGACGTGACCGCGGACTACTGGGACGAGCGCATGGCCACCAATCTTCGCCACCAGTTCTTCGCGATCCAGGCGGTGGCGCCGGGCATGATCGGGGCCGGCGGCGGGTCTATCATCAACATGGGTTCGAACAGTTGGTGGGAGGCAGGCGGCGGCTTTCCCGCCTATGCTACGGCGAAATCCGCCGTGCACGGCCTCACCCGCACCATGGCCCGCGACCTCGGCAAGCATCGCATCCGCGTCAACGCGGTCGTTCCCGGCTGGATCATGACCGAACGCCAGAAAACGCTGTGGGCCAAGCCGGAAAAGATAGAAGCCCACCGCCAGAGACAATGCCTTCCGGACCTGATCGAGCCAGTCTACGTGGCGCGCATGGTGCTGTTCCTCGCCTCGGACGACGCAAAGATGTGCACGGCCAGCAATTTCATGGTCGAGGCAGGTTCAATCTAGGCCTTAAATCCGCTTGCGCGCCAGCGCCGCCCCTGCCCCCAGGGCTCTCAGCTTGCCAACCGCCACGTCGCGCGGCAGGGGCGCCATGCCGCAATTCGTGCAGGGCAGCAGCCGCTGGGCATCGACAAACTCCAGCGCCATGGCGATCGTTGCGGCAACCTGTTCCGCCGTCTCGACTTTTGTCGTCGCCACATCGATGACGCCAACCATGACCTGCTTGTCCTTGAGCAGCGCCATCAGCGATGGCGGCACGCGCGAATTGGCGCATTCCAGCGACACCTGACCGATGCGGCTGGCGTTGAGTGCCGGAAAGATCTCCTCGTATTGCCGCCATTGCGAGCCGAGAGATTCCTTCCAGTCGATGTTCGCCTTGATGCCGTAACCGTAGCAGATATGGACGGCTGTGGTGCATTGGAGGCCCGCGGCGGCCCTCTCCAGCGCTGCAACACCCCACTCGTTGACATCGTCCATGAAGGCGTTGAAGGCCGGTTCGTCGAACTGGATGACATCGGCTCCTGCCGCCTCCAGTTCGCGCGCTTCCTGGTTCAACAGGTCGGCGAATGCCATGGCCATGTCGGCCCGGCGGCCGTAATGCGCATCCGCCACCGTATCGCAGATCGTCATCGGCCCCGGCAGGGTGAACTTCAGTTTCCGTTTCGTGTGCGCGCGGGCAAACTCCGCTTCGGCAAGGTGTACGGGATGCGGCCTGCGCAAGGGGCCCGTTACCGTGGGAACGTCCACGACATAGCGGTTGTTGCGGATACCCATCTTCGTCTTCGTCTGCCAGTCGATGCCTTCGACATGCTCGACAAAGCCATGGACGAAATGAATGCGGAACTGCTCGCCCTCCGTGACGATGTCGATGCCGGCGTCTTCCTGCTCCTTGATCCAGATGAGCGCGGCATCGCGCTTTGCCTGTTCAAGCTCGGCGCCCGCCAGTTTCCAGGGCGCCCAAAGTTTTTCCGGCTCGGCGAGCCATGATGGCTTTGGAAGGCTCCCGGCAATGCTTGTCTCGAACATCATTTCCTCCGCAGGTTTTCGCCAATCTATGTGCAAAAACTGCCCGGGCAAACCCCGCAAGATCGAAGCAAGGCCCGTTGCATCGATCATCGGGGCGTGACAGTTTCCCCCATCATTGCAAAAGGGAGAGCGCCATGGCTGCAACCTTCGTGATCGCCCAGGGCGGCGGACCGACGGCTGTCATCAACAGCACGCTTGCGGGCTGCGTCGCGGAAATCCGCGATCGGCACAAGGGCGCGCGCATCCTCGGCGCCCGGCATGGCGTGCGCGGCCTGCGCGACGGCAATTTCGCCGATCTGTCGAACCTTTCGCAGGCAGACCTCGACCGGCTCGGCCGCACCCCCGGAGCGGCGCTGGGAAGCACCCGCGACAAGCCCGACAATGCCTATTGCGAAGCGGTGCTGACGGGCCTGAAGCAGGCGGGCGCCGATGCTTTCATCTATATCGGCGGCAATGATACTGCCGGAACCCAGCACATCATCTCGCAGGCCTCGGGGGGCAGCATGATTTGCATCCATGCGCCCAAGACCATCGACAACGACCTTGTCGAAAACGACCACACGCCCGGTTTCATCACTGCCGCGCAGTTCGTGGCAGGGGCTTTCGCAGGGGCCGACCTCGATTTCCGTTCGCTGCCGGGCGTCTATGTCGGCATCGTCATGGGCCGTCACGCCGGATTCCTCACCGCAGCTTCCGCCGCCTGGCGTATGGACGCCGACAGCGCCCCGCACCTCGTCTATGTGCCCGAGCGGGCTTTCGACCGCGAACGCTTCGTCGATTCGGTGCGCCTTGTGATGCGCCGCCATCACCGCTGCATCGTCGCGATGTCGGAAGGCGTATCGGATGGAAGCGGCAGGTCGATGGTTGAAACGCTGGTGCCGCCCGAACTGCTTGAGCGGGATCCGCACGGAAATGTCCGCCTGTCCGGCACCGATCTGGGCCAGGCGATCGAGCGCATCCTCGCGGAAGATTTGCCCAACGCGCGCTCGCGCGTCGACACGTTCGGCTATCTGCCGCGCAGCCATGCCGGTATGCTCAACGAGACCGATCGGCAGGAGGCCTGCGATGCCGGACGCTTCGCCGTCGCCCAGGTCGGCGGCGGTTCCTGCTCGGTCGCGCTGCAATTTGACGGAAAGGGGACAATAGCAGTAAGGGTGCCGCTCGATGCGGTTTCGGGGAAAACACGGCACATGCCGGCGGAATTCCTGATGCCGCACGAGGACCAGGTCTCGCAGGCGTGCCTTGATTATCTGAGGCGGCTTCTGCCTCCGGCGCCGGATCTGGCGAAGCCCTTTGCATAAAACTTCCGTACGGCAGGCCCGACCCGCCAAAGACCGGGTGAACATGCATGAAAGCCAATCTTTACCTGCCGATCACCAGCCAGCCTCGCGAACTTGACTCCAAGCTTCTGCTTGCCCTCTTCGCCCGCGAGCGCGGACATTATCCGGTTCTTGGCTACAAATCGGCCTTTCATTCCGGATTGGGAAAGCTGCCGCCGGGTTATTTCCTGGCGCACAACGCGCGCGCCGTCAGAAATACCGACTCAACCCTGAAGCTGCGCAAGTTCGGTCACCGCATACTCGTGCTCGACGAGGAAGCGCTGGTGCGCCAGAGCGACGAAATCTTCCTGAAGAAGCACCTTCAGGACGCTTTCGCCTACGTCAACACGGTTTTGACCTGGGGCGAGGACGACCTGGATTTGTGGAAGCGCTCGGATTTCGACCTCGACGGCCGCCTGTTCGTGACCGGCAATCCGCGCATCGACACGATGCGCCGCGAGGCCCTGCCCTTTCACCAACCGCTTGTCGACCGCATCAGGCAGGCGCATGGCGAATATGTGCTGCTCAACACGAATTTTCCGACGGTCAACAACCTCACGCCGCAGGGCGGCGGCGTCAGGCTGGCGAGTTGGGCGCTGGACAGCCGCGGACAGGAGGTCGAGCGGGCTTTTCTCGGCAACAAGCGCGCGATATACGAGAAAATGCTCGAAATTGCCCCGCAGCTTGCCAGGGCAATAGCGCCGCTGACACTGGTCATCCGCCCGCACCCCAACGAGGACCACGAGCCCTGGCACGCGGCCGCGAGGGGTATCGCCAATGCAAAGGTGGTTTTCGAAGGCGGCGTGGTCCCGTGGATCATCGGCGCCAAGGCGCTGGTGCACAACAACTGCACCACGGCGGTGGAATCGGCGGTGCTGGGCACGCCGGTCCTCAATTTCCGGCCATGGGCGTCCGACTACGACAACGATCTTTCAATGGCGTTCGGACGCGACTGCGCCGATGCGGAAGGGCTGGCGCGCTCCATCGCCGACATCGTCGCCAACAAGGCGGGCGGGCTGGATGCCGCCCAGCAAGAACGGCTGGAGCGCCATATCGCGAGCGTCAGCGGCAGCTTCAGTTGCGAGCGAATTCTTGACGTGATCGAGGCGGACGGGGATCATACCGCTTCCGACCCGCTGCGGGCTGGACGTCTTGAGCGCGCCCGGATTGAACTTGCTTCCTCCATCCTGTGGCTTGGCAATTACTGGCGCCTCTACACCAAGCGCAGCGGGCGGAGAAAACTGCGGCATTTGCGTGAAAATTATCCGGACCAGAAGATCGGCCGGCTGGATTCAAGCCAACTTGCCTCATCACCCCAACAATTCGATCTCTTCATGCGTCAATTTCCTCCCATGCAAACCGGCGACTTGCAGGAGCGTATTGACCGGTTTTCCCACGCATTCGGCCGTTTCAAGGGAATGCGGCCCCTGATTACCGGGGAAAATCTCGTCTCCATTGCCTGAAACCGGCGGTCGTTCCCGGTGTTGTGGATTGCTGGAGACTGTCATATATCGCCCACATCCGCGCAAGCCCCTTCGATTGGTCCTTTCATGTCCCACCCGCCGGCCGAAATCCTGACGCTCGTGCGCCAACAGGCTGAAGTGCGCCCGGATGCGCCAGCAATCGAGACAGAGCGCGGCGCAGTGCTTTGCTATGGAGCTTTGTACGAACGCGTCGGCGCGATCGCCGCGGGCATCGCGGAAACTGTTAAAAAGCCCGGAGGCGGGCGTCCACGCATCGGCCTGGTCTTTCCCAATGGCAGCGAAATTGCTGTGGCGCTTCTGGCTTGCGCGATCGCCGGCGAAGCCGCCCCGTTCAACCCCGGCAGCAAGGCAGCGGAGCTTGACGCCTATTTCCGCAGTTGCGCATTGGACGCCCTGATCGTGCCGGAAGACTACGATGGCCCGGCGGTCTCAATTGCGGAAAAGTCCGCGCTTCGGCTCTTGCGGGTGCAGCCCGGCGGTGCGCTTTTGGGCGTGACATCTTCCGGCAATTCGCTGCGCGCACCCGCGCCGGACGAAATTGCGCTTGTCCTGATGACCTCCGGCTCCACCGGCCGGCCGAAGATCGTTCCGCTCTCCCATCGCAATGTCTGCACATCGGCAAGCGATGTCAGCCGGTCGATGAATTTGGGCCCGCAAGACCGCTGCCTGACCATGTGGGAGCAGCATCATATCGGCGGCCTGGTCGACCTCTTGATGGCGCCGCTGGCGTCCGGCGGCTGCATCATCGCCACGCCCGGTTTCAACGCCGCGCTCTTCTTCGAGCTTTTGAACAAGGCGAAGCCGACCTGGTACCAGGGTGTGCCAACCACGCTCAACGAACTTGCGATCCATGCGGCCCGGCACGCTATCGTGGCCAGGCCGAGCTCGCTGCGCCTCGTCCGCTCGGTCGCGGCGGCCCTGCATCCCAAGCTTATGGGCGAGATCGAAGCGCTTTTCGGGGTGCCCGTAATCCAGACCTTCGGGATGACCGAGGCTGGGCCCTTGATCAGTTCGACAGCCCTGCCGCCGGCGGTCCGCAAGCCCGGCTCGGTTGGCCGTTCTTGCGGGACACAGATCAGGATCGTCGGGCCTGCCGGTGAAAGCCTGCCACCGGGCGAGACTGGTGAAGTCGCGATTCGCGGCGCAAATGTAATCCGTGGTTATGAAGGCGATCCGGAAACCAATGCCCGGCAATTCCGCGATGGCTGGTTCCACACCGGCGATACCGGCTATTTTGACCCCGATGGCGATTTGTTCCTGACCGGCCGCATCAAGCAGCTCATCAACCGCGGCGGCGAGAAGATCAACCCGCAGGAAGTGGACGACGCCCTGCTGACTCACCCGGCGGTGTCGGAAGCCGCCTGTTTTGCCGTGGCGCACAAGACATTGGGCGAAGACATTTCAGCCGCCGCGGTATTGCGCGAGAAGGTTTCGCCGGAGGAATTGCGCTCCTACCTGCTTCAGCGCCTCGCCACCTTCAAGGTGCCCCACCAGATCGCCATCATGGATGCCCTGCCCCGCAATCCGGTGGGCAAGGTCGACCGGCTGGCGCTTGCCGAGGCAGCAGCAGCCAGGCTGGCCGGTTCGGGAACCCACACGCCGCCGCGCAACCGGATCGAGGAGTTTCTCGTCAGGCTGTGGGAAAAGGAACTCAATGTCCCGGATATCGGCGTACACGACGACTTCGCGCATTTGGGCGGCGATTCTCTCTCGAGCCTTCGGGTCATAACGGCGGTGGAGACAGCGCTCGGCATGGTCATGCCGGATGACATTTTCGACGATTTTTCCCCGATATCGCGATTTGCAGAACGGCTCGGCAAGCTCGGCGTCGATCCTGCCGCCACAAGACTTGGAGCGGCGGAAATACCTGTGTCGCAAGCCGATATCGGAAACGCGCTGGAAAACACCGGCGTCGGTTCGGCAGGTTCGCAAGATGATTTCGACATGACTTTCCGCAAGATGGCCGCCAGCCGGACGCGACGCGAATTCCAGGCCGCTGCGGACAACATGACGCTTTACCGTACGCCTGCCGAATTGCGCCGGGTCGTGACCGGCCTGCCGGGCCTTTCATGGGCCGGCGAAGGTTCGATCATCGGAAAATTCCGCACCGGCTTGTTGCGAAGGCGCTGGCGCAATGCGTTGGCGAGGCACCTTGCTTCTTCTCCTGCTTCAGGCAAATGGCAACGAAGGCAGATATCTCCCCACATCATGCTGTATGAAAGTGCGGATGGCAGGCAGGGGCCCAAGAATCTCATCATCGGCTTCAGCGGCAACTACATGCGCCTGATGGTTCCGACCTACCGCGTGCTTTGCAATCTTGATCCGGCAACCGCAGACCTTCTGGTGCTGAGCGATCCGAAGCGGGCGGGTTTCGTTCAAGGCCTCCCGGGACTGGGCGGAGGCGTCAGAGAGATCGAAGGCTGGCTGGAACATTTCCTGGCGGACAACAACTACGGGTCGGCCGTCGCCTTGGGCACCAGCGGCGGCGGCATCGCCGCCATACATTGCGCCGTCACGCTGTCGCTGAAGCGGGTGACAGCCGTCGGCGCCGCAACCCCTTCGCGCCACACCGACATGGCTGCGATCCTGCGCGAAATCGCACCCCGCCACCAGCCGGGCGTCACTGAAATCGTTCTGTCCTATTCGGAGGGAAATGCGCGCGACGCCGATGCGGCGGCGCAGATCAAGGGAATACTGCCGGCGGCAGTAATGCAACCAGACAAGCGTTTCTCCGACCATAACCTGATCGACAAATTGTTCCACGCCGGCGAACTGGACCGGTTCATGACCGCATTGCAGGCTTGAACGGTTCCCTCAGCGTTTCGCGCGCGCCAACAGGAATTCGGCCCATTCGAGGTCAAGCTCGGTATCGATGTTGGGAAGATCGCCTTGCGCGATGACTGCCCCGGTTCGGACGCCCTTGATCGTCCGCTGACCGACCAGGCACTGTCGCGTGATCGCATATGCCAGCCCGTTGCGGTGGTAGACCGGCTCAAGCTGCTGGCGCGCCACGATGGCGGCGCCCCGCGGATCGAAATAGTCAAGGCTGCCGTCCGGCGCGATGACAAGCTGTTTCAGCGGATGCGCCTTGCTGTCGGTTTCGCTCACCGTCCAGACCGCATCGAAATCCTCATCGACAAGCTTGCGCAGCGTCTCCTCGACATGGGCTGCCGTGCGTCCCGGTGAAGTCGGTTGGAGCATGACCACGACATCATATTTCTCGCCATCTTGCGCCTCCATTTCGCGCAAGGCGTGCTCCAGCACATCCCAGTCGGCGATACGGTCGCCCGATAGCGCCTCGGGACGGCGGAACGGCGCTGCAAGGCCGGCTGCTTCTGCCGCGCTGGCGATCTCCTCGTGATCGGTGGAGACCACGGCGCGGTCGATCATCGCCACTTGCAAAGCCACGTTGGCAGCCTGGGCAACCAGCGAGATGCCACCAACGGTGCACAGGTTCTTGAGCCTGATACCCTTGCTGCCGCCCCTGGCTGGAACGACCACAAGCACGCGCCGGCCTTCGATCATGACTGTATTTCTCCGATGAGTGCGCGAGGCCATTCGGGCACGGCTTTCATGAAGCGGCAACCGTTTTCCCGCGCCGCGGCTTCGTCGCTGATCCCGTCGCCAACAACAAGCGCGCGCTGTGGCTGGCATGCATGGCGGGCTGTCAGCATCGCCAGCACTTCCTCCTTTCGGTTGGGGAAACCCCATGCATCGCGAACGAGGCCAGACCATCCGCGGCGGGCAATCTGCGCCACGAGTTCTTCGTGCGGCGTCATCGAAAATATGTAGACGGCGGCATTGCGGCCAGCCAACCGCATTGCTTCGACCGCCAATGGCACTTCCGGAGTGCTGGCAACTCCGGCCGCAGCCCGGGAGGCAAACGCTTCGATCAATGCGTGCCGGTCGAGGTCCGCTACATCCATGCCCCGTGCCTGCGCCTCGGCGATCATTGCCGGAATGACCGAATGGCGCGAGCCGTCCGGATCGCGGGAAAGGACAGCTTCGACGGCTGGCGCGAAGTTCGCCGGGAAGATTTCGAAAAACGCGCGGCGTTTGCCGTCCGCTGACTGAACCAGCGTGCCGTCGAAATCGAAGACGACAAGGTCAAATGGCGTGGCGTTCACGGAAATAGGACAGCCAGTGGTCAACCTTGGTCTTGCGCGCTTCCCGCGTCATCCGGGCAATGCTCGGGTCTTCGTAGAATGAATCGTCGGCATAGCTGGTGGAAGAGATTTCCTCGAAGACACACCCCTCCAGCGTGTGGAACTTGTGCCATTCGCCCGGCTCCACCAACAGCGTGTCGCCCGGTTGCAGCAGGAAACGGTGTCCCTCCTTCACGATCTCAAGATCGCCCGCCAGAAGCTGGAAGGTCTCTTCCTTGCGCTTGTGATAGTGATAGGGATGCTTCTGGCGCGGCAGTTGTATGACCAGTTTCTTCGCATAGTCGCGGTTGATGCATGTTACCAGTACCGCGCCGAATTCGCGGAACCGCCTCAAACCGAAATGATGCGAGATCTCGATCGTCGCATCCTCGTTGATGTAGATGCCGGCCGTGTTCAGCAGGGCCCGCACCTGCAGCATGATCTGGTAGACGATCTGCTCGTCGGAAACGCTCGAAGGCACCATTGCTGCGGACAGGGTTTCCTTCGCCTTGTAGTCCCGATCCGCAACCATGCCCGGACGAAATCCTCCGGAAGTCATTCCATCATCGGCGCAGGGCATGGCGAAGAACACGTCGCCGCTATCCATCGTTTCGCCCTTGGCGATGTCGCGCCGGGCAAATGCCCCCCGCTTCAGTTCCTGAAGCGTCTTGCGCTCGTCTTCCCTTGCCGGGGCGCGTTCGCGAGCGCCGATCATGGCGCGGGCATTGTTGAACGCGCCGATCCACCGGGATACCTGCTCAGGCGTCGATGAATAGGTGTTGAGCTTGTATTTTTCGGTGTTGATGCCGACATGCCGCTCGAACAAGCGGGCGCCCAGCGCATAGGCTACCTGCACAGCGCTTAGATTTTCCGGGTCCTCATGCGTCGACCACCCGATGTCGATGCCGCGATACCGCTCGCGCAACTGCCGGATCTGGTCGAGCTGCAGGAGGTTGTCGGGCGTCGGGTAGAGCGCGACGCAATGCATCAGCGCAAAATTGACACGCTCGGATTCGAGGAAATTGACCAGCCAGTCCATTTCGTCCATGCGAAGGCCGGCCGTCGATACCACCACCGGCTTGTTCACCCGGGAAATCTTTTCGATCAACGGCCGGTCGTCCGCCGAGCAGCTTGCCACCTTGATGATGTCGAGGCCCATGTCGCAAATGACATCGACCGATTCCTCATCGAAGGGCGTACTCATCGTCAGCATGCCGGCCTGCCTGACCAGCGGCACAAGCCTGGCAAAGTCTTCCATCGAAAGGCGGGTCTCGGAGAACCGCTTCACATATTTGTGGTCGGTCCGGTTCTGGAAGTCCGGATGGATGAAACTGTCGAGCTGGCGGAACTGGAACTTCAGCGCGCCGCGCACGCCGCCGGTCTTGTTGGCAGCGCCAACCTCCGCGATGATCCGCGCCGCGTGATCGAAATCGCCCTGGTGGTTGTTGGCCAGGTCGTAGACGAACAGGTTTTCGAAGGAAAACGGCTTTGCCATGGTCAACCCTTACACAATCGCTTCCGGGACATATCCGCGGCTCCAGTCGATCCGCACGCGGCGTCCGAGTTCGTTCGACCGGAAGGCGGCGGCTATGACCATCATCGTATCGAGCCCGCGCTCCAGCGAGATGGGCGAGTTCGCGACCTTTCCTGCCATGACCGCCGCAAGATGGTCGATCTCGGCAATGAAATCGTCGGGGCGAGACTTTTCGATCATTGTTTCGACTGGCTTTTCGCCCGCGACGCCGAATCCCGCGCTGTCTTTCCCGGGGGCGGCGTTGACCCGCCACTCGACAAAGCCCTTGTCGCCCTGCAACCGGGCCGATTTTTCGGCAGGGGCGGTAACGACGTCCTGGATCACGTCGCCAACCAGTCCCGTTTCGGTTGAGAGCGTGATGAATGCCGACTGGTCGTAATGTGCGCCGCCGGCCTTGATCATGTCGAGCGTCGCGGACACCTCCGCCACGCGTCCGGCACCCGCCAGATGCGCGAAATGCTGCCAGATGTTGATCGCGTGCGAATGCTCGCCGGTAGCGCCGCCGCCTCGCTCAGAGAAGCCGAGATAGGATGCGGCAGGGCCCGGCAACCAGGGATGCGCGTTGAAAATGCCCTGCCAATGCTCCCGCGTCCGTGCCGAAATCGTCTGCAGCCGGCCCAGAACGCCGTCGCGGACGTGCTGTTCCGCCAACAGCGTGTTTTTGCCCAGGCAGTGGTTGTAGCCGACCGCCACGAAAACGCCGGCCCTGCTTGCAGACAGCGCAAGTTCGGCGCAGCCGGCAAGGTCGGGACCTGCGAGCGGCTTTTCGATCAGCAGGACCTTCGGGGCGGCGCGCTTCAGCGCTTCCATCGCCAAGGCAATATGCGTATCGGGCGGCGTGCCGATGAAGACGACATCGGCCGGATCGCCCGCCGCCTCGCGCGAATCCTTGAGCGTGATTGCCCCGTCCCAGCTGCCATACCTTGCCGGATAGATATCGTTCCTCGCCCTCTCCAGCGCCGCGGGGTCGATGTCGGTAAGCGTCACGCTCCAGCCACGGGTGCGGGCCGCATGCGCAAGGTGATTGCCGATTGAGCCGGCACCTATAATCTTGATGCTGTGCATGAAAATTACCGGATATCCTAAGTTTTCGCCGGTTTAGCGGCTGCAGCTTTGGAAGTCCATACGAAGTACGGGACAGTCGACATTTGCACACAGCGCCGGTCCCGCTATAGTGCGCGCGCCGCGACAGGCCCTCGCGCCCGCCGAGCCTTTCGGGCACGGAAGGTTCCAGGCCAGTCAGGCTGTCACTTAACGCCAGCGAGCCGCCTTCCCGGGTCACGAATATTGGTCAGCCATGCACCGGAACGTAATTACACCGTATTTTCAGGAACTTGCGCACAGGATTTCGGAACTGGGCGGCCTGTTCAACGCGCATCTGCATCTCGATCGCGCCGGCACTTTCCACGCAACCGAGGCGATGCTGGCGCGCAAGGGAGTGCAGGACGGCGCTTCCTTTTCACTCGCGGGCAAGCACGCCCTGATACCGATGGTGCATGCAAGCGAACTCTACCGGCCGGACATGCTGGAAGAGCGCGTCTCAGGCTATCTCGACCGGATGATAGCTGCCGGCACCACCCGCGCCGATACGCTGGTGGACACGACCCCCGACGCGGTGGGGACAAGCGCGCTCGACATCTTTCTCAAGCTGCGCGAACGCTATGCCGGACGGATCGATTTCAACGCCGGGGCATATTCGCCCTTGGGATTTCGCGATGACGAACCGCATCGCTGGGAATTGCTGAAGGAAGGCGCCGCCCGCGCAAACTTCATCGGCCTTCTGCCGGAACGCGACGATCGGGAGACTTACCCCGAGCATGTCGGCTTCCAGGAATCCTGCCGGCGCGCGATTTCTCTGGCGCATGACCTCGGCAAGAAGATCCACATCCACACCGACCAGGCAAACCACAAATACGAAAACGGCTCCGAAACCGTTGTGGAAGTCGTGCGCAATTTGGGCACGGTCGCCACAGGCGAGGAACCGTTCATCTGGCTGGTGCATGTCATCTCGCCATCGACCTATGACGAGACGCGGTTTGCCCGTCTCGCAGCCGACATGGCGGCACTCAACATCGGCGTGATCTGCTGCCCCTCGGCGGCAATCAGCATGCGCCAGTACCGCCGGTTCATGTCTCCCACCTTCAACTCGATTGCCCGCGTGCTGGAACTGCTTGCAGCGGGCGTCCAGGTGCGGCTTGGATCCGACAACATCTGCGATATCACCTCGCCGATGGGGACCGCCGACCTGATGGACGAACTGTTCGTGCTCGGCAATGCCATCCGGTACTACGACCTCGACATCATGGCCAAGCTCGCCGCGGGCAGGAAACTGGACCCGGAAGACCGCGAAAAGATCCGCCTTCACCTTGAGGACGACGCGCGGATGGCCGATGCCGTTGTCGAGCGGCATGAAGGCCGAAGCTGAAGCATGACGCGATTGCGTTTTCCCCAATGGCGCAAGCAGAACGACGCCCTTACGGGAATCGCCGTGCTTGGCGCATTCCGCTGCGGCACCAATTTCGTCAAGTACCTGCTGGAACGAAACTATGAGGTAACGGCGCACTTCTCAGCCTTCGGCTGGAAACATGCCGGCGTGCCGATCTTCTCCGGCGGTTCGAACGTCGAATATCCGAAGATGCCGGCGGTTTTCGTCGTAAAGAACCCATATGCTTTCGTGCTTTCGCTGCACAAGCACTTCATCGAGAACCGGAAGGGCATGATTGCACAGGAGGATTTCGACAAGTTCCTGACAAGTCCCCTCGTTCTTTTCGACAGCCAGCTTGAGGCTTCCCCGCAACTCCGGTTTTCCAATCCGGTCCAGTACTGGAACTTCGTCTATTGGAACCTTGAGAGCCTCGACAAGGAGCACTTCTCCTGCATTGGCTTCAACTACGAGGATCTGGTGACCGACCCCGGCAGGATTCGCGACGTGGAGCGGCTTGGACGCTTTGCACGGCGGGGTGAAGAGATCATCGCTCCGGAAAACCAGATGCGCCGCCTTGGCCCCAATTCGAAATACACGATCGACGAATACCAGACCGCAACGGCCTTCGACCGCGACTACTATGTCGGCCGCAAATATCTGGAACGGCTGACAAGAGCGCAGACCGCCTTCATCAGTGCAGAGGCCGATCCGTGGATCATGCAGCGGCGCGGCTACGAAACCTTGTAGGCCTCGCCGTCCTGCAGCCAGATGCCATACCTTTCCTGGAAATAGCGGATGCAAAGCATGTTGGCACGTTCCCGGCCATGGTCCATGTAGACATAGGAAACCAGCGGATCGATGAAAGCCGCGTCGCTCTTTTCGGAATTCTCGATCCGTGTGATCTGCCGTATCGGGACGTTGTTGAGGCGCAAATTTCCCGATAGCCAGATATCATCCACGGTCCACATGATATCGGGGATGTCGAACACGGCGGGCGTGAAATATTCCGGCCGCACCAGCACTCCGCCATAGCCCTTGCAGATATCCGCCAGTCCGAGGCCGGGATTGAGTTCGCGGATTTTCTTGCGGTGGAAGTGGCTGGTGAGCCCCAGCGTCAGGTATTTGAGCAGGTGGTACCTTGGAAAAGTGGCGCGGTATTTCCGGTAGAGGCTTTCGACAACTTCACCGGCTTCCGCAATGCATTCGCCAGGATGCCGCTCGCTGACCTCGATCATCCGCTGGGCCCAGTCGCGATTGTAGACGCGGTCGTCGTCGCAATAGATGATCCGCACATCCTGACCGGAAAAATGCTCAAGCGCCGGCAGGATTTTCGTCGCGGGGCCGTAGTCTGTCGCCGACCGGCGGATGGTGACCCCGTCGGGGAATCTTGCAAGCGCGAAGTTGCTGAATTCCGGCCGCCGGTAAGAATCCGGAATCCAAAGGATCACCTCGTCTATATGCGCCGATTGGCGCAACAGCGATTCGAGAGTCGGGCCGATCATCTCCATCCGGGGAGGGATGGTTGTCAGCGATATCACGGTCCTGGTCAAATGCTTGCCGCCCGTTACGTGCCGTCTTTTAACGAATTTGTTAATGTTCCGGGACGACTGAGTAGCGGATCGGGATGCGTTCTGTCCAGTATTGCACCGCCTTCCTGCGTTGACTTGCAGTAGCCAAGTCCGTAGGAGAGGCCAACCTCACGCAAGACAGTGAACGATGGATTTTGTCTCCCCGGACGATGTTGCGGCAATCGCGCCGCTGCTTGGACTGCGGTATTCCGGCATAAACAGCACGCTTGAGCGGGTCGTACCCCGTCAGGCGGCAACGCTGGGCATTGCCGCGCTTGGCCCGACCGTTTCCGCAAACACACCGCGCCTGCGCCTTGGCGATGTGTGGAAGCTCTGGCGCCGCCCGCCCGGACTGCCGTTCCGCATCTGGCATGCACGCCGCAACGACGACATGCTTGCCGGCATCATATTGCGCGATGTCCTGCGCATGCCGCTGAAGCTGGTGTTCACGTCGGCAGCCCAGCGCTCGCATACGGCTTGGACCCGGTTTCTCATCGCGCGGATGGACGCGATCATTGCAACTTCGCCAGAATCCGCATCTTACTTGGCGCGGCCCTGCGTCGTGATCCCGCATGGGATGGATACGCAGACCTTCCGCCCTTCTACCGACCGCGCTTCCCTGCGCGCGCTTCTTGGACTTCCCGACAAGCTGTTGATGGGCTGTTTTGGAAGAATACGGCCCGACAAGGGTACCGACCTCTTCATCGATGCGTTTTGCGAGATTGCCCGCCGCCACCCCGATGCCTGCGCTGTGGTGACCGGACTTGCAAAGTCGGGTTATTCCGGCTTCGTCGACACGATCAGGGCGAAAGTCGAGCGAGAAGGCCTTTCAAACCGTGTTTTCTGGCTCGGCGAGGTTGAGGCGCAAACCGTTCCCGAACTCTACCGCTGCATGGACATCTATGTCGCGCCGCAGCGCTGGGAGGGCTTTGGCGTTACCCCGCTTGAGGCAATGGCAAGCGGGGTGCCCGTGGTGGCAACCACGGTCGGTGCTTTCCAGGCCCAGATTGTCGAGGGCGAAACGGGGTGCCTGATCGCGCCCGGTGATGTGCCGGCAATGGTGGAGCGGATCGAAAGGCTGATAAGCGATCCGGCGCTGCGCCGGCGCATGGGCGATGCCGGCCGCGAGCGCGTGGTCAGGAATTTCGGGATCGATACCGAGGCCGGGGCGATCAACCGGGTCTATTCCTCCCTTTGGGATTCATTTGCGCCTGGCCGCGCGAATGGCGCCGCAAGCGCGCAATCGCCAAAGACCCAATCGCAAAAACCGTGACCCCGGGCACGGACATGGCGGCCAGCAAGGAAAGCACCCCACCTGCCGCTCAAGGGAGGTTGATCGCCGTCGCGGTGCTCACCTACAAGCGCGGTGCGCTCCTGGAGAAGCTTCTGGAGGAATTCGCGGCGGTCGAAATTCCGCAAGGCGCCATGATGACGCTCATCGTCATAGACAATGACGCCAGCGGATCGGCGAGGCCGTACGTGGAGAAGTTCACGAACAGCATTCCCGGCCTGCGATATGTCATTGAAATCCGCCGCGGAATTCCGGTCGCGCGAAACCGCGGAATCGACGAGGCCATGGCGATTTCCGCCGATGCGTTGTGCTTCATCGACGACGATGAATATCCCGACCGCTTCTGGCTATCGAAACTCTTCGGATGCTGGCTGCAAACCGGCGCGCAACTCCTTGGCGGGCCGGTAGAAGTCGCGCCGCCTCCCGCTGGTTCGACGGCTTGGCAGGGCTTCGTCAACGCCAGCTTGCAGGGCCGGCAAAGCCGCAAGAGCCGGCGCACTGCAGCCGCGGCAGCGAGGGGCAGCAAATACACCATCGTGACCAATAACTGGATGTGCGACATCGCCTGGCTGAAACGCACCGGACTTCGCTTCGACGAGCGGCTGTTGGTGACAGGCGGATCGGATACGGCCTTCTTTCGCGAGGCGAAGAAGGCGGGGTGCCTCACCCATTGGTGCCCGCAGGCAATCGTCTACGAAACCATCGAGCGCGAGCGGCTTTCCGCGCGCTACCAGTTCTGGCGCGGCGCATCGCAGTCGATGAATCATTTCCGCATGAAGACGCAGCGCCTGACCGTGCCCATGGTTTTGGCAACATCTGCCAGCGCGCTGCTGAAAGCCGTTTCCGGCGCGTTGCTCCTGGTCTTCCCGGTATATGGAAAGGCTTCGCTGGTGATCGGGTTGCGGTCCATCGGCTGGGCTGTCGGCCGCACGCAGGCGATGTTCGGCAGCAATTCGCGTCTTTACGATTATCCACTCGCAAACCATGACAGGGACGACTGATGCCGGTCAAGATCGTCGGCATAACGCGATACTCGGTGATTTCGCGGAAGAGTTTTCTAGCCACGCGCGGCATGGACGGGGCCACTGCGCGGGCGCGCATCTGGCAGCCGCGGCGGATGGCGCACAGGGCGATGCTCTTCAACGCCATTGCCCTGCCGTCTTTCGGCGAGATCGCCCGGATTTATCCCCACTACATCCATATCGTGCTGGTCTCCGAGGATCTGCCTTACGTCTATCGCGCGCCGCTCGACGCCCTGGCCGCCACCCGGCCCTGGCTGCGCCTCGTGGCGGTCGACGACAAGGGTGATTTTGCAGCGATGAAACCGGTGCTGGCGCAGATTGCCGGCGAAGACCCGGTCTATGTCTTCCGCATCGACGACGACGACGCGCTTTCGCCTGCGGCGTTTGTCGATACCGTATTGAAGAATGCCGGCTGTGCACCGGGCACGGCAATGTCGCTCGATGAAGGCTTCATGATCCGGCCGGCATGGAACAGCGTCTCGATCCGCAAGGAGACGATACCCTTCGTTTCGGCGGGGCTCGGCGTCTTCACGCGCGGACCGCAACCATTGTCGATATATGCGCTGGGCAACCAGAACAAGTTCACCAAAAAGGGCATTCCCACGATCTACGCCAAGGGGCGCCTGTGGCTGCGCTCGAAGACCGATACAAGCGACACGCCGATGAGCACCTGGAAACGCTGGCGGTATTTTCCATCGAGGCCGGCTGAGGTCGAGAGGTTGCTTCGCGACCGATTTCCCGGGTTGGAAACCGATGCCGTGATCGAGGCGATCACCGACCGCACCTGATCTGGAAGCTGGTCTACTCCATCGGCTTGCGGCCGCGGATGAGCTGCGAGATCGCCACGGCGATCACCAGTCCGCCCCCGTAGAACAGGTTCTGCACGAAGCTGTCGACGCCAAGGAAGTTGAGCCCCATGATTCCGGTTGAGAGGAAGAACACCGCCACGAAAGCGCCCGGCGCATTGAATCGTCCGGGATAGATGGCGGTGGAGCCAAGGAACGCGGCGGCAAATGCCGGCAGGAGGAAGGCCAGCGCCGAGGACGGGTCCGCCGAGCCGCGCATGCCGGTGTAGAGGATGCCGGCGAATGCGGCGATGACGCCCGATGCAATCAGCGAACCTGTCCGCACCCGATCGACATTGACGCCGGAAAGCCGGGCGACTTCCCTGCCGCGCCCGACAAACAGCAGGCGACGCCCCAAACTCGTGTGCTGGAAGACGTACCAGACGATGATGGTCAGCGCGAGCGCGTAGTAGAAGCCGACGGGGATGCCGAAGACCCGCGTCAGGATGACCGCCTTCACCAGTCCCATCGACACGCCCGAGATGGTCGCCGAGTTCGAGACCCACAGGATCACGCCATTGATGAAGTAACCCGTTCCCAACGTGACGATCAGGGAATGTACGCCGAAATAGATTATGACGAAGGCATTTATCGCGCCGATGATCGCACCCGCCATCAATGCAAGCATGATCGCGGGAACGATATCGACTCCCATCCGGACGTTGAGCACGGCGATAAGCATAGAAGTGAGGCCCATCACGCTGGCGACCGAAAGGTCGAAATCGCCGCTGGTCAGCGGGATCATCAGCGCCAGGGTGAGAACCACGACCATGGCGTTCGAGCCGAACATCGTCGCGTAGGAGTTCCAGGCGAACATCTGCTCCGGCTTGTAGTAGCCGAGGAAAAGGATGATGAGTATCCATGCCCCGATCAGGCCGAAACGCTCGGCGAACAGCTTCCAGTCCGTGGACTTTGCCACGTCCCGGCTTTCCATGGCCTGCTCGAGGCCGCGCAGCTTCGCCTCGAGCGTGGCGATGCGCTCCTCATAGGCCTTGATGGAATCCACCGGTTGCATTGCGTTCATGTCCTTGCGTCCCTCAGACGGCCTGCGGAAGCGATCGGTAGCAGTATTCCGCGATCTGTTCCTTTGTAAGCTGCGAACCCGTGAGCTCGGCAACGACGACGCCGCGCGAGAAGATCAACACGCGATGGCACAATTGCGCAAGCTGCTCGTAATCGGTCGAACCGATGACGATCGACGCGCCCGAAGCGGCAGCGCCGTCCAGCGCATCCCAGATCTGCTGGCGCGCGCCGACATCCACGCCCTGCGTCGGCTCGTCGAGCAGGAGGAGTTTGGGCTTGGTCTGCAGCCACTTGGCCATCAGCGCCTTTTGCGCATTGCCGCCGGAAAGGGCCGACAAGGGCAGCGCCGGCACGTTGGGCTTGACGCCCGATGCCGCGCCCAGGGCCAAGGCATGCTTTTCGATCGCAGTGTTGGTAAGGCCGAGCGCTCCCTTGATCCGGTCATAGACCGGAAGCGATACATTGTCGCCGACCGAAAGCGAGCCGACGCCGGCTTCTCGCTGGCGGTCCGCCGGCAGATAGGCCATGCCGCGGGAAATTGCGGCCTCGGGCGTCAGCATGGCGAGGCTGGTTTCGCGCCCTTCGAGGATGAGCGTTCCGGACGTTCCCTTTCGCGCACCGTAGAGCAGCGCCGGAACGGTGTCGCAGCCCGAGCCGATCAGCCCGGTCAGGCCGAGGATTTCGCCACGCGCCACATCGAAGGAAACAGGTCCCACGCCCCAGCCGGCCAGATCGCGCACGACTGCTTGCGGCTCGCCCTTCGGCATGATCTTTCGGGCGCCCTGATAGGTGTCGAGATTGCGCCCGATGATGCGTTCGACGAACGCGTCATGGGGGGTGTCGCGCGTGACGACCGTATCGATGAGATGGCCGTCGCGCAGGATCGTCGCCCGGTCGGTGATCTCCCGAACCTCGTCGACGTCGTGGCTGACGAATATCACGCTCGCGCCCGATTTCGTGCATTGCCTGACCAGCGAGAAAAGCTGTTCGACGCCGGCGCGCGGCAGGAACGGCGTGGGTTCGTCGAGCACGAGCACGCCCGGGCGGTCGGCATGGC
>JBGSJA010000052.1:0-16123 GCA_041742235.1 Salaquimonas sp.
GACGCGCGCAACATCGGCCGGGTCATTGCCCGCGAAATGGCGGTGGGCCTGTTCAACGGCGTGGTCTTTGCCGTGATCATCGGCGCGGTCGCGGCGCTGTGGTTTTCGAGCCCCCAGATCGGCGCGGTGATCGGCATTGCCATGGTCGTGAACATGCTGTTCGCGGCGCTGTCGGGCATCCTGATCCCGATCACTCTGGACAAGTTCGAGATCGATCCCGCGATTGCCTCCAGCGTCTTCGTGACGACCGTGACAGACGTGGTCGGCTTCTTCGCTTTCCTGGGCCTCGCAGCCTGGTGGTTCTCGATTTTCTAGTTCACTCTGACGTTTCGGAAGGTACCGGCTTTGTCGAAGCCGCGAAACATATTGGAATGTGAGTTGAAGGCGTCATCTATGTCGAATAAAAGACAGAAACATCAACGCCATCATCATCAAGTGAGCCTCCGATGAAGACCCGTCTTGCCATTGCCAGCCTGCTCTCAGCATACATGTTGATCCCCTCGGTTTCCGAAGCTTGCAGCCGGGCCGTCTACTTTGGCCAGGAAGGACAAGTTGTTACCGGCCGGACCATGGACTGGTTTGTTTCCGACATGGACACGAATTTGTGGCTTTACCCGCGCGGTCTGGCGCGAACCAGCAACACCAAAACGCCTTTCAACTGGACCAGCAAATACGGCAGCGTCGTCACCACGATTTATGAGGGCGCGGCGGCAGACGGCATGAATGAAATGGGCCTGGTTGCCAACGTGCTGTATCTTCCCGATACGCAGTATCCGGCAGCCAGTGCAGACGACAAGCGCCCCACGCTCCCGGTCTCCGCGTGGGTGCAATACGTGCTCGACAACTATGCCACTACCGCAGAGGCGGTCGAGGCGCTGCGCAAGGAAGAGTTCCGCACGGTCCCAATCGAAACGCCGACGGGCGAGCCCGGCACGGTGCACTTCGCGATCTCCGACGCTTCGGGTGACTCGGCCATTTTCGAATTCCTCGACGGCAAGCTCGTCATTCACCATGGCAAGGAATACCAGGTGATGACCAATTCCCCTCCGTTCGACCAGCAGCTGAGCCTGAACAAGTACTGGAAGACCATCGGTGGCTCGACGATGTTGCCGGGCACCACCGCGCCGCGGATCGCTTCGTGCGCGCCTCCTACTACATCAACGAGGCGAAGCAGTCGTCCGACGCGCGCGAGGCAGTGGCAACGGTCTTCAGCGTGATGCGCAACGTCAGCGTGCCGATCGGCGTCAAGATCCCCGGCCAGCCGAACATCGCCGACACGCTGTGGCTGACGGTCAGCGACCAGAAGAACAAGGTCTACTACTACCAGAGCACCAACAGCCCAGGCATTATCTGGGCGAAGCTGGGTGAACTCGATTTCAGTGAAGGCTCAGGAGCCCGCAAGCTGCAGCTTGACGGCAATCCGGACATCGCCGGGGACCAGACCGGCAACTTCAAGCCGGCGGAACTGTTTCAGTTCCTGGCGCCTGCGAATTGATTTTTTTGCTACGAAGTTGCGCGGCCGGTCACGGGCTGACCGGCCCCGTTCCTAGTTCGTGGTCGAGGCCGTATAGCCGAGGTCAAGCTGCGGCTCGGCGACGTTAAGCGGCACGGTGGTGATCTGGTGGAGGATGCGCTGGTGCACGTCCTTGTGGTCGCCCATCGCAATATGCGTCGTCGTGTAGTCGAACGCATTGGCGATGGTCACCGAATTGCCGCGGGTCAGACGCACCTTGTCCCGCAGGCACCCCGGCATGCGGCAGGTGAAATTGTCCACGCGCCGCACGTTCGGCGTGACATTGCCCAGCGGCAGGCCGTCGATCACGCCCATGTAGCTGACCTGTATACCGTCACGCTCAAGCTGCGCGCCCATGCGGGTGATGAGGTTTGCGCCGTAGCTGATGCCGATCAGGTTGATCTCGACATTGGGATTGCGCTTCCACGCCTTGCGGATGTCGGAAAGGATCTTCGGCTGGATGATCGTCGAGCCTTCGACGGGGCTAATATAGCTGTAAAGCTCCGAGCCTGGAATCTTCTTCTGCAGATTGGCGAAGCCGTAGCCGATGAACGGCACCGCGCTTGCAAGGCCATTGATAAGGTATGTCCTCTGTTCGACCGCCTGCGCATGGGCTGCGCTGCCCCACGACAAGGCCGCAGCCAGCATTCCCGATAGGATGAGAACCTTCTTCATGAACCGTGACGTCCCCGGCGTACTCTTTACTCGTACGCTCATTGTCCTGCCTGTAGCCTTAATAAGCCGTAAAACGTCGAGATTATGGCTTATAAATCGTCGGCGGGAATTGACCAGGGACAATCATCCGTAGCGATTTGGACCTTTGTCGCCCTTGGCGACGAGCCAGTACCCCAAGGGAAGGATGATAAGCGCCTTCCAGCCCGGTTCGTCATGGTCGTGCATGCGGCGCACCAGCAGCGACACTGTCGGGATGATAGAAAAGAGCAGCCAACCGTTGGAAAGATACCGCGGCGCGCCGTCTTCCATTGGCAGATATCCCAGCCAGGCGGAGACATAGTTGAGGTCGGCGTAGAGTAGCGCCAACCACAGCAGGATCACGAAACCAAGCCAGTACCAGAACTCGCGCCGGTTCGCCCGGCCGCGAAAGTTGAAATAGTTCACGATCGCCGATCCGATCGCCCGAAGAAACGCCATCAAAGCCCCGCGCGCGCAGTTGTCCCGATTCTGTTCGATGCTAGACGGCGGCCATCCAAATCACAATGCAGGCCTGCGGCGCGCCGGGAGCACCGGGCAGGGCAGGTGCGCAGTGCACGGAATTGCTGCCAAAATTGACTTTTACGTAAATTCCTTTAACACGATTATTTGACCGGACGCCGCCAATGCGCGGTTCCGGCGCATTGAAAGTGGAAGCATGGCAGCGCGGTCCGAGATCAACGAATATTTCACAATCACAGAACTCACCAAGGAGTTCGGCGTTTCGACGCGGACGATCCGCTTCTACGAGGACGAAGGGCTGATCAATCCGGTCCGCCGCGGCCGAACCCGGCTGTTTCGGCCCTCCGACCGGCGCCTGCTCAGCTTCATCCTGCGCGGAAAGCGTCTCGGCTTCTCCATAGCGGAGATTCGCGAAATCCTGCTGATGTACAAGGAACCGCCGGGCGAGGAAGGCCAGCTCCGGCTGCTGGTCCGGCGCATTCACGAAAAGCGCGGTGAGCTTGAGCAAAAGCGCCGCGACATCGAAGAGACGCTTCGCGAACTCGAATCGGTGGAGGAAGCCAGCCTCACCCGCATGGCGGAACTCGGCGTCGGCACCTGAAAGGTCAGACCCAGCGGCGAACGCGCTTGGAATAGTCGCGCCATGCCTTGCCGAAGCGTGCCTCGAGATGGCGCTCTTCGCGAACGATGGCGAATTGCTGTTCCAGCCATGCCGCAACGAAGGCTATGACGATCAGCCAGGCGTTGGAAGTGGCAAGCCCGATACCCACCATCAGCAGCACATTCGCCAGATAGATCGGGTTTCGCGAAAAGGCGAACGGGCCGGTCGTGACCAGATGCGAGGACTTGCCGATCGGGTTCACCGTCGTCTTGTGGCTCCACAATTCCCGGATCGTTAGCGTGTAGAGAAGAATCGCCACTGCGATCAGCACGACCCCCGCGCCCTGCAGAATGTCGCGGGCAGCGCCGACAGCCCACGGAAGCGGCAGGAAGGCGCGCAGGACAAAGCCTGCGACGATGCTGCCGACGAGAATGATCGGCGGCCAGGGGATCCGGTTCGGAGGCGTATCGGGGTTCATGCGTTCCTGCCTTGCCTGCGTTCGGCGAATGCGTTCTAGTCCTGCGCGACGCTACGATCTTCGGGCCTTTCATGGCAATAACCATCCGACCGCTCAGGCCATCCGACCGGCAAGGCTGGACCCCCTTGTGGAAAGGGTACCAGGCCTTCTACGAATCCGATCTTTCGGACGACGAAGACCGGCTCTGGAACGCGTTGCTTCAACCCGGCCCCGATGGCCCTTTCTGCCTTGTTGCTGAAAACGGCGAAGGCGAAATGGTGGGACTGGCGCACTACCTCTTCCACATCTCGACCTGGTCGCCGCAACCGCGCTGCTATCTGAACGACCTTTTCACCGCGGAGACTTCACGCGGCAAGGGCGTCGGCCGCAAGCTCATCGAGGCAGTCTCGCAGGCGGCAAAGGATCGCGGCGCAAGCCAGCTTTGGTGGCTGACGCAGGAGTTCAACCTTGAGGGCAGGCGTCTCTACGACAAGGTGGCGGAGTTGACTCCGTTTATCAAATACGCCCGGCAACCTTGAGTACGGCAAAGAGAATCCCGATCATCACCGGCTGGTGCAGCAGGTAATAGACCAGGCTGTGCCGGCCGATGAATTGCAGGAAGCGGCCAGGCAGTGAATCGAATTTCAACTGCGCCATGCGCGACAGCCAGCCCTTCGAACCGGCGAGTTGGGCCGCCGCAATTCCCATGAGGACCATCGCGAAAAACGGGAAGACGGGAACATAATCGTTCGACACGGGAATGATCGCCGAAAGTCCGGTCCACCACCACGCCGGCCCGTAGAGCATGGGCGTTTGCAGGAACGGGCGCGACACCAGCACGAAGATGCCGGCGGCAGCGGTCGCCCACCACGGCAGGCGCAGGAAAGCGAGGCCCAGAACGCTGGCAAGCGCGATCGAGTGCAGGATTCCGAAAAAGATGAAGGCGTCCGGCGTCGCGTACCAGGTCGCGATGGTGATGATGGCCGCAGCCCCGCCGACCTGCGCGAGGCGCATGAGCCAGGGACGCCAGGAAATGCCGTCGCGATGGGCCAGCCAAAGGCTGAACCCGACGAGGAAGAGGAACGTTCCTGCAATGCAACGCGCGAACCATCGCGGCCCGGGCTCGAACATCACCCGCATGTCGATGACCGCGAACATGCCGAGATCCCAGCCGAGGTGAAAGATCGTCATCGCGATCAGCGCGACACCACGCATCAGGTCGATGAGTGCGATGCGCATGCGTGTCTCGCTCATGCTACGCCCTCCGCTGCCAGCCGCGCCCTGGAGAAGAACTGTCGCCGCACGAGGATGACGAGGATCAGCGCGCTTGCCGCGACAAATGCCGCAGGACCGGCGAACCAGCCCATGAAGCCGATCGAAAGGAAGATGCCGCGCAAGCCGGCATTGAAGTGGCGCCCCGCCAGCACGTTGAGTTCCGCCGCGCGGCGGGCGCGCAACGTCCGTTCAGGCGTATCCCCGTCGCCGTCGGGAACAGCACCGACCGCGATGGAGCAGTAGTTGAACAGCCGGTACGACCAGCCGAACTTGAAGAAGGAATAGGCGAAGATCGTCGCAAGGCCGATCAGCTTCGCCTCCCATGCGCCTGCCGATGTTTCGACGGCAAACGGGAGGTCGTTGTAGAGGCGCAGCACCGCCTCGCCAGATCCCAGCATCGCGAAGCAGCCGCCGATCGCCAGGATGCAGGTCGAGGCGAAGAACGCCGTGCCCTGCTGCAAGCCCGCGAGGATGGCGGTGTCCACCATGCGCAGATTGCGCCGCGACATGACCTCCATCCACTCGCGCCGGCGCGCGTCCATTGCATGGCTCAGCGTCTTGTGCCGCCACGGGCTCGACCCCACCAGCCAGCCGAAACCCGTCCACGCGGCCAGGAAGAAAGCGAGCGCGCCCAGATCGGCTGGCGTGAAGAGTTCAGCTATGGACATTCGATTCCCTGACGGTGCGAAAGACAGCGTTGCCGTTTAATCGGCCTGCGCGCAACACCCTTGGCATACCCGGCATCATGCGCGACAGTGGGCCTGTGCAAGGGAGGACATCATGAAGATAACCCCGGTCAGCGAACTGGTCGCTAGGGCGAACGAGCAAATCGTCACGGTTTCGGCGGGAGAGGCGATCCGCCGCCAGGCCGCTGGCGACGCAATCCTGGTGGACCTTCGCGACATTCGGGAACTCGACCGGGAGGGCAGGGTGGATGGGGCCTTGCACGTCCCGCGCGGCATGCTGGAATTCTGGTTCGACCCGTCCAGCCCCTATCACAAGGAAAGCCTCGCCAATTCCGGCAAGACCTATGTGCTGTTTTGCGCTGCCGGTTGGCGTTCGGCCCTTTCCGCCAAGACGCTTGGCGACATGGGTTTCGAGAACATCGCCCATGTCGACGGCGGGTTCGGCGCGCTCAAGCAGGCAGGCGGGCGGATTGTGGGAAAGGACGGCTGAGGCCTGTGGAAATCGCCTCTCTAACCCCTTGTTGATTTGAACCCGCGCGCCCGTGCCTCTAGGAAGGGGCATGGCTCTCCATCTCGTAAAGCTTTGCGTTGGCGTTTCCACCGTCGAGGAACTCGCCGAGTGGATTGAATCGCTTTCCGGCGAGCAGGCGCACACGACGCGCATGATCCCGCGCCGCGCGGACGAACTTCTCGATGGCGGTTCGCTCTACTGGGTCATCAAGGGAAACATCCAGGTTCGCCAGAGGCTGCTTGCCATTCGCCCGTTCATAGACGGCGAGGGTATAGAGCGCTGCCATCTCGTGCTCGGCCGGGAACTTGTCGCCACCCTATGGCAACCGCGCCGCGCATTCCAGGGATGGCGGTACCTGACTGCCGCGGATGCTCCCGCGGATGTTGCAAACGCCGGTGGCGTTGCGTCACTCCCGCCCCAATTGCGCAGCGAACTTGCGCAACTGGGACTGCTTTAGCCAACTTTTTCCTGCGCTCCGCAAGATGGGGTCACTGGAACTGGCCGGGCTGGCGGGGCGCACCGTTGGTCTTGCGCCGGTTCCGGCTGATGCCCTGGAGTCCTGGGAAGTTCTACGTAGTTCTAGGTAGTTCTAGGTAGCTCTACGTAGTTCTAGGTAGTCACTACTTCCCCGCCCCGTAGTTAACCCTGATTGTGGATCGAACCCAACCCGAGCTATCCGATTGCAGGGCAAGAGGGACCCAATTCGATAACGGTCCCGCATGGCCGATGCCGGGACCAAAAACAGGGGCGAAATACAATGTTAAATATAGTAAAAAACAATTCTGCCTACAATTATACTGCGATCAGTAGAATTGACATAGACCGGGGAAACGAACAGCGCGGCAGTTTCAAGAACCACGTCGCGCTAAGCAGGAAAGTCCTGCCCCGTGAGCAACAGGCAGCCGACGTAATCGGTGCCAGATTTCAGGCGATTGCGAAAAGTGGAAACAAGAATCTTCTCGTCAAGGCGCTGACGGGGAAATCCCTTCAGGAGCTTTCGCCAAGCCAGCAAACGGCGATGCGCAATTTTCTTGCCGCCCTGGCGGAGGGGAAGATTGCGATGCCCAAGGTCATCTTGGCGCAAAACGGCGCGGTTGACCCCGGCATGTCGGCAAGCGCCAAGGGGGCGATCCTGCCCGAGGGCGTGAACGGCGCTTTCGTCAAGACCGGCGGGGCGGGGACCGCGCTCATTTCCCGGACGATTTTCGAGAAGGACCCCAAAGCTGCCAACGAGATCTTGGAGCATGAGATCGGTCACGCGCTCGGTCACGCGGCACAGCAATTCGGTGTCAAGGTTGCCGATGGCGAGGACGGCGAGCGCATGCGGCTTGCCGTGGACGGCAAGGATCCGGCCATTGCCGGGGACATGGCGGGCAAGAACCTGTTTGACCCGAAATCGGAAATGCACGGCACGGTCAAGATCAATGGTGTGGTGCATAAGAATGTGGAGTTCTTACCTATTCAAAGGCAAATATATGTGAAAATTACTAATAATATAAGAAGGGCGCTTGCTGAAGCGCAAGCGCTCAATAGAATGCAGCCAAACACATTTGGGCCTTATATTTCAGCTTTAAATGCACTCTATACTGCAGTAATGAAGTGGTCGTATGCAAACACAATACCGGAAACGCGATATACATTGGCTTTGGGTAGGGACTTCCCTCCGGCCGCAACAAATGCGGAAGTATTGCAACATATGCGTTCCTTGATCGTCGTTGCCCCCAATCCGGACCGAATTCCAGGAAGCTCGGAATTGGGTGAAGCCAGCTTCTTCAGGCGCTTTGACCAGATTGGAGACGGCTCGGGAAACAAGATTTACGTAGTTAAACCGCCCGAGTCCTTAGCCGCCAGGGAAGATTTTGAAGAGGCCGTGATACAGGCATTTGAGCCCGTGGAGGATCCCGCCAATCGAGCCAGTACGGATATAAGCGCCGCCGCCCTGCATCCGACTGCGAGAAAGATCATGAGTGTAATGGAACAGTATTTCATTACCCACGGCTACCCCCAGATAAATGATAGGATGCCAAGGGACCGAATTGTCGCAGAACTCGAAAAGGTAGCCGCTGCTCTCCCTTCAACTTCCAGAAACACACCAACTGTGGCCGGGATGGCCGGCCGAGTTATTGCGCAGGGTCTGAACGATATGTTTGCGCAATGGGGTAGCCAAACAGGCAATTTCGCAGGGCGAGGCGTCGGCACACAGCATTTTCGTGGGCCACCCGGACATACACAATTTCTTGTCGACCTGGCCAACGAGGCGCCCGCCTTGTTCGGCGGACCGGGGCCATTGAACGATATCAAATTGCAAGCTTTCATAAAAAGATACCTTAATCGCCCGGATGCAAGCTTTCCATCCACCTCGTCGCCCGACAGGCTGCTGCCCTTGATCGACATCGTCCTGAATGTGCTGCGTCGCACGCAGCATAGAGATTTGCTGGCGTGGTTCTTGTCCCGATTTGTTACTTCCCGCATGAGCGCGGCGGCAAAAGCCAGGCAGTTTCCGCCTCCGCCCCCGCCTCCCGGGGGCGCAGCCGTGATGGCGAAAAATTGGCCATTGTCCGGATTGCCTACGTCAAGGACCGTCAACCTTCCGGTTAATGCTGACTTCCGGAAAACACCATTGGCGGACAAACTTGGCCGCGCGGCAAACCAGGCTTTGATGGAGGCGACGGGCAAGGCTGGTTCTGACATCGCGAAATATGTCAAAAACAACCCCGGCGCCACGGCCGTAATGGGCGTCGGCATAGGGGCGTTGGTAGCGATCCAGTTCGTCCCGGGGGTCAATGTCGTTGTCGACGCCATCCTGGGAGTGGTAGGCGCCGGGTTGTACGCGGCACAGTCCCGAACTGTCACGGCGCCAAACATCAAGGCGGCTCTGGCCGGTTTCAGGGACTTCCTGAAGTTCGGCATTTCAGGGAAGACCGGCCTTGCCTTGAACAAGGCCAAGAACGGTTTCAAGGTATTCTTGCAGAAAGCCGGCGTTGAAGGCATCAAGTTGTTGGGGGTGCTTACGGATGTGCTGGCCGTGGGCAGGGGCGCGATGTCCCTCGTGAATCTGGCTCAAAAGGCAAAAGCGTTCTTCAGCGGGTTGAGAGCCTCGGAAATCGTCGCCTTTACAGGGACCAAAGCCGTCAACGCATTCAGGAATTTTGGCAAATGGTTCAATTCAACCCTGCGCGAAAGCCGTACCTGGAGTGCAAAGCATCTCTGGTCCTGGCATCCCGTAAAAACTGCGACCAACTGGCTCCAAAACCTCTGGAAACATGAGGCCCAATTCTTGCGTGACGTATGGGGCAATATTCGCCCTTCAACTGCTGCTGCAGCGCGCGAGAAGCAAGGCTTGGAATTGGCGAAGCGAAAGGTCAAACAAATCCTCGCCGATCCGGACAACGGGTCTGTCTATGGAAGAACACCTGCCGGCCTGCGCAACCGCAAGTCCGCCGCGGGTTTGATGACGAAGGTTGCGGGGGCAATGGTTGGCTGATTGCTCCGAGCTTTTGCCAACACACCGGATGGCGCCTCAACGACGGAACCCGGATATGTCCGTCCAAGGGGTCGCCATCCGGCGGAATGCAATCAGGCTGGCGAGGCGGTTGTCCGGTCTGCCAGATCGCCAGCCGATATCTTCGACGCCGGTGGCGTTGCGTCACTCCCGCCCCAATTGCGCAGCGAACTTGCGCAACTGGGACTGCTTTAGCCGTTTCAAAAGTACTATTTCGTACTTGTGTCTTAAAGTAAGACTTTAACCGTTTTCAAATAAATTACTTGTCAAAGTATCGTCTTTATTGCGCGTTCGCTGAATTTCCCTCACAGTTGAAAAACACCTTGTTCATGGATGGTCCCGATGCACATGCTTGGCAGCGGTCGAGTAAAGCCGAATCACGCTTACGTCATAGTTTGCGGGAACGAGAAGGGTGGTTCGGGCAAGACGACGACGGCCATGCATCTTGCGGTTGCGCTGTTGATGGGCGGGCACAGGGTTGCCACGATCGATCTCGATTCGCGGCAGTTGAGCTTTACCCGCTATGTCGAAAACCGGATTGCATGGAACAAGCGCAAGGGCCTCGACATGCGCGTGCCGGATCACTACCGGCTTCAAAAGGCCGCCGGAGACAGCATCAACGACAACGAATCGGTGGAACTCGCACGCTTCCAGGAAATATTGCGCGAGGTCGAGCACACGCATGATTTCATCCTCATCGACACGCCCGGCCATGACGGCTTCGCGATGCGGCTGGCGCATTCCATGGCCGATACGCTGGTGACGCCGATCAATGATTCCTACGTCGATTTCGACGTGCTGGCCCGCATCGATCCGGCGACCGGCGAGGTCATCGACCTGTCCCACTACGCCAACATGGTGCGCGATGCGCGCAGACACCGCAGGGTGGTCGACAACGGCCTGCTCGACTGGGTCGTGGTGCGCAATCGCCTTGCCCCGCTTGCCTCCCGCAACCGCCGCAACATGAACGACAGCCTCAAGGACCTCGCCATGCGGCTGGGCTGCCGCCTCGCGGAAGGCATCTCCGAGCGCGTCGCGTTTCGTGAGTTCTTTCCAATCGGCATGACCGCACTGGACGATCTTTCGGAAGAATCGCTCGGCGTCGGGCCGACGCTTTCACATCTTGCGGCCCGCCAGGAAGTCCGCTCGCTGCTTTCAATGTTGCGCCTGCCGGTCGACGAGGTGGGACGGCGCAGGGCCGAGGCGCGACAAACCTGGTTGGCGCATGCCGGTGAGCCCGTCGAAGACCTTGGAATTTTTGCTGATTGACGATCTTCGCTGTCGAAATTCGACAGACGGCTTGCAACGGGGCGCATGCGGGCCAAATATTCGCATATGACCGCCGACACACCATCGAAGCCGCAAAAGACTCAGGTTCAGGCCGGGCAGCCAGGTTCGAAAGCGCCCGCGCGCTCGGAAGCGGCGGAACTTGCGAGTTTTCTGCAGGCCGCCAAGAGCCTCAACCCGCAAGGTGCGGGTCGCCTGATCTTTTCCCTCGATGCCACGATGAGCCGCCAGCCGACATGGGACCGCGCCTGCGAAATCCAGGCCTCAATGTTCGATGCTGTCGCAAAAGTTGGCACGTTGTCTGTCCAGCTCGTCTACTTCCGCGGCTTTGGCGAATGCAGGGCATCCAAATGGGTGGTGAACGCCCATGCGCTTCGCGACCTCATGACGTCGATCACTTGCGCGGGCGGCAGGACGCAAATCGGCAAGGTGCTCAAGCATGCTCAGCGCGAGGCGGCCGAGAAGAAACTCGCCGCGCTCGTCTACATTGGCGATGCGATGGAAGAGGATACGGATGCGCTGTGCCATGCGGCGGGCGTGCTGGCGCTGAAAGGCGCCAAGGCCTTCATGTTCCTGGAAGGCAATGATCCGGACGCCGAGCGCACCTACAAGGAGATTGCGCGGCTGACCGGCGGCGCTTTTTTCCGCCTCGGCCCCAACTCCGCCAAGGATCTGGCTGAACTTCTGGGCGCGATCGCAGTTTATGCCAGTGGCGGACGCGTTGCTCTGGAAGCGCGGGGAGGGCGCGGCGAGCGCCTGCTGCTTGAACAGATGCCGCGCGCCGGAAAGGAAACCGGGCCGGGAGGCGGCAGGAAAGACGGCAGATGAACATCATTTTCGCCTTGCTCCTGGTCTTGCTTCTGGCAAGTGCGGCGGCGGCTGTCTTCGTATCCGTGCCTGCGGAGAAAATCGGGCGTTTCGTGCGCGTCGCGGCCCCTGCCGGCTTGATCGTCATCGGCGCCATGCTGACGCTCGTGGGCAGGGCCGGGATCGGGGTGAGCCTTGTCGGACTGGGCGCGGGTTGGCTGGTCAGGAATCGCACGGCCGGCAGCTTCGGTGAACGCGGCAGCCGCCGCTCGACGGTCCGCTCCGCCATGTTCGAGATGGAACTCGACCATGATACCGGAGAAATGGACGGCCAGGTTCTGACCGGGCCATCGGAGGGGCGATGGCTCTCGTCGCTTCCGCAAGACGAGTTGATGGCGCTTTACGCTGCCACCTCGCAGGACGCCGAGAGCGCCGCGCTACTTGAGGCTTATCTTGACCGCCGGATGCCCCGTTGGCGTGAGCACGCGCAGTCGGATCACGACTCGCGGCAAGGCAGCCCGTCTGGCTCTGGCCCCATGACCAAGCAGGAAGCCTATCAGATCCTTGGTCTTGAGCCCGGTGCTGCTCCGCAGCAGATCCGCGAAGCGCACCGGCGCCTTATGAAACGGGTCCATCCCGACAGCGGGGGATCGACCTTTCTGGCTTCGAAAATCAACGAAGCCAAGGATGTCCTTCTCGACTGACATTCCAATTCCCTCACGCAAAACAAAAACAGGGAACGGTTACCCGTTGTGACAAATTCTCAGTTTGACAGCGCTATGCAGGCAAACTTTTTCTTCTTGAGTTGGTTGCACGCTGCCTGTGCGTCGTTTTTTGATGCAAATCCGGCGAAGCGGGCGCGATAAAGCGTGGCGCCACCCTTGTCGACGGTTTCGGTATGGTTCGCGACGTCCGAAAGCAGGCGGGGGGCGTTGTTCCTGGCCCGCTCGAGCAAGCCGTTTGCCGCTTCCAGTGACGGGGTTGCGCCGATCTGGATCTGCCATCCTGCTGCAACCGGGCGGGGCTGCATTGCGAAAGGAAGCGGTTCTTGCGGTTCGGGAGCGTAGGCCGCCGGATCCACATGGCTCGCTGCTGCGGTAACGATCGGATCAACCCGGCCCGATTGCGGGGCGCGGCTAGGAACCGGCAGGCGGTCCTTGCTGATCTCGCGAAGCTTGCGTTCGATCTGGTCGATGTCAAAGTCGCCTTCGCCCTCGGAGGCGGCGGAAACGATATGCGCGGTGGCGATGCGCTGTTCGACCGGGTTCTGGTTCGAATCAACCGAAAGAATTGCCGGGCGCTTTTGTGGCACTGCCACTTCAGATGCTTCCGCCACTTCCACCGGCGCTTCAAATTGCATCTTGCCGCGCGGCTTGGCGACGATCAGTGAATCCCCGCCGCGCGATGCCTTCGACAAGTGCTGCGAAATAAGCTTGGTCATTTGCGCGTTGCGCGACTTGCCGCTGGAGCCGCCAAGCACGACCGCGACGATCGAGCGGCCGTCGCGCTGCACGGAGGAGACGAGGTTGAAGCCGGATGCGCGGGTGTAGCCGGTCTTGATGCCATCGACGCCTTTGACGACGCCCAGCAAACGGTTGTGGTTGCCGATGCGCTGTTTCCCGAATTTGAAGCTGCGCGTATTGAAATACGCATAATACTGCGGGTAGTGCTCGCGCAGCGCGATGCCGAGGATCGCCATGTCGCGCGCCGTCGTAAGTTGTGCGGAGTTGGGAAGCCCCGACGCGTTCTTGAAGGTCGTCGACTTCATTCCCAGCGCGCGCGCCCTTGCGGTCATCATCTGCGCGAAGTTCGATTCCGTCCCGCCAAGGTGTTCACCGATCGCTGCCGCTATGTCGTTGGCCGAACGGGTGACAAGCGCAAGGATGGCCTGTTCGGCGGTGACGCTGCCGCCCGCCTTCACACCCAGCTTTGACGGCGGCATGGAAGCGGCATGCCTGGAAACCTTGATGCGTGTCGTCTTCTTCACCTTGCCGGTCTGCATGGCTTCGAAAAGCATGTAGAGTGTCATCATCTTCGTCAGCGAAGCGGGCCCCTGGCGGGCGTTCTCGCGGTGGCCGTAGAGCACCTTGCCGGTCTTTGCGTCCATGACGATGCCGGCATAGCTGGCGGCTTCCGCCTTTGCGACCGGCGCTCCGGCGGCAAGCCCGGTTGCGATGACGATGACGGAAAGGCGCGCGGCAAGGCGCGTCAGAAAACCAGATCGGATACGCAATACATGTCCCCGAACACTTCTACCCGTGCGGGCAGTTGCACATGACACCGCGGTGATTTTGCGGCACTCGTGAATGGAAACTAGGCCGGCGTGGTTACCAGACGGTTTATGGTGACAAGATTATTGCGGACTTTTGGACAATTTTCCGAATTTGTCTGAAAACAGGAATAATTGGTGCAGTGCACAAAATCCGCCTTGACCTCGTTGTGCAGTGCATATAAATGGGGCTTATGCGGCGCCGGTGGCTGACAATGGCCTGCCAGGCAAAACGGGAATGAAGTGAGATATCTCCGCCGCTTCCCTGACATGCATCGAACGCCAGAAAGGGCCGACTCCCATGATCCAGAATCTTGATTCCTTCACCAAGCAGGGCCAGGAAAACTTTGACGCCGCCCTCAAGACCGTCAACGCCATGACGAAGGGCTTCCAGGAAATTGCCAAGGAAGCGGCTGATTTCTCCAAGAAGCAGTTCGAAACGTCTGCAGCCACGGCGGAAAAGCTGATGGCCACCAAGAGCGTCGAAAAGGCATTCGAAGTACAGGCCGATTACATGAAGGGTTCCTACGAAGCTTTCGTTGCACAGGCGACCCGCATGGGCGAACTCTACAGCGACCTCGCCAAGCAGGCCTACAAGCCATACGAAGCCTTCGCACCGAAGGCCGCGAAGTAATCACGCGCCGGCCCTGCCGGACACAAGCCAATACCCGAAAGGCCCGGCGCCCAGCGCCGGGCCTTTTTCGTTGTTGCGCCGGCGTGGAACAATCAGCCTTTAAACCGCGCGCTTTCTCTCTACATTAAGCGGGTGCGTGGCTTCTGGCAGGTCATGAACGCAGGCTTGGCCGTTCCCGCCAAAAAGGTGCGCGGCGGCCATTCCAGATCAAAAACGCATTTGCCCACGCCCCTAATGAGGGGCATACTGACGGATCAAAGGTGCTTCGAAAACGGCTCATTGCAGGATCGCTTCGCATGCCATTGCCAGGTGGGCAAATGCAGAAAGCAACGGCAGAAAAGGCAGTTCCGGAAATGGCGGGCGACGAACGCGGCAAGACACCCGCCCGGCGCGGCGGAGCCGGAGCCGGCGTTGCCACGCGCACGCGCGCCAAGACCAAGAAGCCCGATCTTTACCGCGTGCTTCTACTCAATGACGATTTCACGCCCATGGAATTCGTGATCCATGTGCTGGAACGTTTTTTTAACAAGAACCGCGAAGCCGCCACGATGATCATGTTGCATGTGCATAATCACGGAGTGGGCGAATGCGGGGTCTATACCTACGAGATCGCTGAGACGAAGGTTACCCAGGTGATGGATTTCGCCAGGAAGCACCAGCACCCGCTTCAGTGCGTTATGGAAAAGAAATGATCGGAGACGGCCTTGCCATCTTTCACTGACAGTCTCGAGAAAGCCCTCCACAAGGCGCTCACTTACGCAAACGAGCGCAATCAGGAGTACGCGACGCTCGAGCATTTGCTGCTGTCGCTCGTTGATGACAACGATGCGGCCGCAGTCATGCGCGCATGCAATGTCGACCTTGAACTGCTGCGCCGCACGCTGACGGAGTACATTGATACGGAACTGGCAAATCTCGTCACCGATTTCGACGAGGATGCCAAGCCGACTGCGGGTTTCCAGCGCGTGATCCAGCGTGCCGTCATCCATGTGCAATCCTCGGGCCGCGAGGAAGTGACGGGCGCTAACGTGCTCGTTGCGATTTTTGCGGAACGAGAAAGCCATGCTGCGTATTTCCTGCAGGAACAGGACATGACCCGCTATGATGCGGTCAACTACATCAGCCATGGCATCGCAAAGCGCCCCGGCGCTTCCGAAAGCCGCCCCGTGCGCGGGGTCGAGGAGGATCAGGCGGCAGTGGGCGAGGACGAGGCCAAGGGCAAGGGTGACGCACTGGATGCCTACTGCGTCAATCTCAACAAGAAGGCGCGGTCGGGCCGTATCGACCCGCTGATCGGGCGCGAGGCGGAAGTCAACCGCACGATCCAGATCCTGTGCCGCCGCGCGAAGAACAACCCGCTTTACGTGGGCGATCCGGGCGTGGGCAAGACGGCGATTGCCGAGGGCCT
>JBGSJA010000053.1:0-3413 GCA_041742235.1 Salaquimonas sp.
GTTGATCATCGGCTCCAATCCGCGAGTGGAAGCCTCGATCATCAACGCCCGCATCCGCAAGCGGTCGCGCAATTCCGACTACCCCATCGCAGTTATCGGGGAGAATGCCGATCTGCGTTACGCATCGGGCTGGCTGGGCGAAGGGCCTGCAGCGCTCGCGGCAGTCGCTGACGGTTCGTCGAAATTCGCCAAGGTGCTCAAGAAGGCCGAGCGGCCGATGATCATAGTCGGGCAGGGGGCGATCAACCGGGCGGACGGGGCGGCGATCCTGTCCCTGGCGGCGCAGGTCGCCATGAAATACGGCGCTGTGAAGGACGGCTGGAACGGCTTCAACGTGCTGCACGCCGCTGCAGCACGCGTCGGCGGGCTCGACATCGGCTTCGTGCCGGGCAAGGGCGGCAAGGCGACGGCGCAGATGCTTTCGGGCATGGAAGTGCTCTTCCTGCTGGGCGCCGACGAATACGAACTCTCGGCCAACAAGGCCTTTACCGTTTATGTCGGTACCCATGGCGACCGGGGCGCTCACCACGCGGACGTCATTCTCCCCGGTTCGGCTTACACGGAAAAGTCGGGGCTCTACGTCAATACGGAAGGCCGGGTGCAGCTTGCCAACCGGGCGGTATTCGCGCCCGGAGACGCCAAGGAAGACTGGGCGATCTTTCGCGCACTCTCGGGCGCGCTCGGCAATCCGCTGCCATTCGACAGCCTTTCCCAGCTTCGCGACCGCCTGATTGCGGAATATCCGGTTTTCGGCTCGCTCGACGAAACCATGCCGGCAGATCCGGCAGTGATTGGCGAACTTGCCAAGTCGGGCGGCAAGACCGGCTCGGCGCCGTTCATGTCGCCGGTCGCCGACTTCTATTTGACGAATCCCATCGCGCGCGCATCGAAGACCATGGCGACCTGCTCGGCGCTCCAGGCCCGCTCGATTGCGGAGGCAGCCGAGTGAGCAAGCTGAAAATGCATTTTCAAACAGGTTGCAGCGCACAAGAAACCGGTGCATGCGACGTTGAATTCGCGGCGATCCCGTATAAAAGGAACGCATATTTCGAGCCGGCCGCCCAAGGCGAAAGCCTTTGGAACGCCGCGGGACAAGCAGCATGAACGCCTTCGTCAGCGATTACGTCATTCCCGGCGCCATCATCATCGGCCAGAGCCTGCTGCTGCTCGTCGCGCTGCTGGTTTTCATTGCGTACATCCTCTACGCCGACCGCAAGATCTGGGCAGCTGTGCAGCTTCGCCGCGGCCCGAACGTGGTTGGTCCCTGGGGCTTGCTGCAGTCCTTCGCCGACCTGTTGAAATTCATGCTGAAGGAGCCGGTGATTCCGGCGTCGGCCTCGAAAGCCGTGTTCCTGCTTGCCCCTCTCGTCGCGGTCACGCTGGCGCTCGCGACCTGGGTCGTGGTGCCCATCAGCGAGGGATGGGTGATTGCAGACATCAATGTCGGCATCCTCTACATCTTCGCGATATCCTCGCTCGAGGTCTACGGCATCATCATGGGCGGGTGGGCCTCCAACTCGAAATATGCCTTCCTCGGCGCGCTTCGTTCGGCCGCGCAGATGGTGTCCTACGAAGTCTCCATCGGCTTTGTGATCATCGCTGTGCTGCTGTGCGTGGGATCCCTCAACCTCACCGATATCGTGCTGAGCCAGAATGACGGCATCGGCACCATGATGGGCATGCCGTCATCCTTCCTCGACTGGCACTGGCTGGCGCTGTTCCCGCTGTTCATCATCTTCTTCATCTCGGCGCTGGCGGAGACAAACCGCCCGCCTTTCGACTTGCCGGAAGCCGAATCCGAACTCGTCGCGGGTTTCATGGTGGAATATTCCTCCACCCCGTACATGATGTTCATGCTGGGCGAATACGCCGCCATCGTGCTGATGTGCGCGCTGACCACCATCCTTTTCCTGGGCGGGTGGCTGCCGCCATTCGACTTCGCGCCATTCACTTGGGTACCGGGCATCGTGTGGTTCGTGCTGAAACTGTTTCTCGTGTTCTTCATGTTCGCCATGGTGAAAGCCTTCGTGCCGCGCTATCGCTACGACCAGCTGATGCGCCTCGGCTGGAAGGTCTTCCTTCCGATTTCGCTTTTCATGCTGTTCGTGGTCGCCACCGTGCTTCAGATCACCGGATGGGCGGCATGACGACAACAGGAGCAAACCGATGAGCACGATCGCGCAAGCCGCAAAATCGCTGCTGCTGGCGGAGTTCTTCAGCGCCTTCTGGCTGTCGATGCGCTATTTCTTCCCGCCGACGGCGACGATCAACGACCCGTTCGAGAAGAACCCGTATTCGCCGCGTTTCCGGGGCGAGCATGTGCTGCGCCGTTATCCCAATGGCGAGGAGCGCTGCATCGCTTGCAAGCTGTGCGAGGCGATCTGCCCGGCGCAAGCCATCACCATCGAGGCGGGCCCGCGCGGCAATGACGGCACGCGGCGTACCGTGCGCTACGACCTCGACATGGTGAAATGCATCTATTGCGGCTTCTGCCAGGAGGCCTGCCCGGTCGACGCCATCGTCGAGGGGCCGAATTTCGAGTTCTCCACGGAAACGCGCGAGGAGCTCTACTACGACAAGGAAAAGCTGCTGGCCAACGGCGAGCGCTGGGAGCGGGAAATTGCTCGCAGCCTGGCCAAAGACAGCCCGTTCCGGTGAGGCAAGCGCAAGGCGGGATGAACTGAAACCATGGGCGCAACGACGGGCTATCTGCCGGCGATCTTCTTTTACCTGTTCGCGACCATAACGGTCGGGTCGGCATTCATGGTGATTGCCTCGCGCAACCCCGTGCACTCCGTCCTGTTCCTGATCCTTGCCTTCGTCAACGCGGCAGGCCTGTTCATGATCGCGGGAGCCGAATTCCTCGCGCTGCTGCTGATCGTCGTCTATGTCGGCGCGGTGGCGGTGCTATTCCTCTTTGTCGTGATGATGCTCGACGTCGATTTCGCGGAATTGCGCGAGGGCTTCCTGCAGTACCTGCCGGTAGGCATGGTGGTCGCGGCGATCGTGCTGATCGAGCTTTTCATGGTGATCGGCACCTTCGTGCTGGCGCCCGGCGCCGCGGCAGATGCGGTGCAGCCGATACCCGACATGGCACAGGTTTCCAACATCCGCGCGCTCGGCGACATTCTCTACACGAAGTACATTTTCCACTTTCAGGTCGCCGGCATGATCCTGCTGGTCGCCATGATCGGCGCGATCGTGCTGACGTTGCGCCACAAGGACAATGTTCGCCGGCAGGACATCGCGCGGCAGGTTGCGCGCACGCCGGCGACGGCGATCAAGGTCGTGAAGGTGGAACCGGGCAAGGGGATCTGACGCGGCCAACCGCGCTTAGAGGCAAACATGACAATCGGGATTTCACACTATCTGGCGGTCAGCGCGATCCTCTTCACGATCGGCATGCTGGGCAT
>JBGSJA010000054.1:0-1541 GCA_041742235.1 Salaquimonas sp.
GCAGGACACGACGCGCGATATAGAGGATCGTCTGTCGGACGCCTTGCACGAAAGCTTGACGAAACGATTTATTGATCGCAGGACAAGCGTCCTGATGAAACGCCTCAGGGAAAATGCGATGCTTGAAGCAGAGATAGCCGCAGGCGGCGAAGTTACCGTGGAAGGCCATCATGTCGGCCGCCTCCAGGGCTTCCGCTTCACGCCCGACGCCTCGGCCACCGGACCCGACGCCAAGGCCGCTTCCGGAGCGGCCATGAAGGCGCTGGCGACTGAGATCACGCGGCGGGCCGAGCGCCTGGCGGCTTCGCCCAATGGCGACATGGCGTTGGGGTCGGACGCGACGCTGCGCTGGCTTGGCGATCCGGTAGGAAAGATCGTTTCCGGCGAGGATGTGCTCAAGCCGCGAATCGTCATCCTGGCGGATGAGCAGCTGACCGGCCCGGCCCGCAACCTTGTCGCCAACCGGCTGGACCGCTGGCTGAACAACCACGTTTCAACGCTGCTGAAGCCTTTGATCGATCTTTCGACGGACGAAACGCTGACCGGCATGGCGCGGGGCGTCGCTTTCCGGCTGGTCGAGAATCTCGGCGTGATCGACCGGCGCGACATCGCTTCGGAAATCCAGGGGCTTGACCAGCAGATGCGGGCAGGTTTGCGCCGCCACGGCGTGCGGTTCGGCGCCTACCACATCTTTGTGCCGGCGCTGCTGAAACCCGCTCCTGCCGGCCTCGTCTGCATGCTGTGGGGCATGAAGCATGACCGGCTCGATGAACCGGGCCTGACCGGGCTGCCGAACATGCTGGCCTCCGGCCGTACGTCGTTCCCGGCCGATGCCACCATCGACCAGGCAATCTACCGCATCTGCGGCTACAAGGTGCTTGGCCCCAAGGCGGTCCGGATCGACATTCTCGAGCGGCTCGCGGACCTCATCCGCCCCGCCCTTTCGTGGAAGCCGGCCACCGGTGCGAAGGCGCCCGACGGTGCGGTGGACGGGCGCGCTTTCACCGTCGCGCCTTCCATGCTGTCCATCCTCGGCGCAACGCATGAGGACATGGAGGCGGTGCTGAAAGGTCTTGGCTACCGCGCCGAGCCGAAGAAGGAAGCCGAAGTCGAGGCGATGCGTGTGAGGGCGGCTGCGCTGTCCGTACCGGCCACAACTGCTGCGGAACCGGCACCGTTGGCAACCCAGGGCGAAGCGGCCAATGTGGCCGATGAACCGGCAGCCGCGACACCCGAAGCCGAGACCCGTGATTCTGCGGAACAAGCCGCCGGACCCGTTGTTGCGGACGAACCGGTTGCAGTAGCGCGCGAGCCTGCCGAACCTGCCGATGGTGCCGTTCACGTCGAAGCGGCGCCGGTGCAGGCCACCGAATTCGAAGCGGCTGAACCCGTGCCGGAAAAACTGGTGATGCTGTGGCGTCCCGGCAGGGCCGATCGCGGCGGGAAGGACGGCCGGCATCAAGGACGTCATGCGGGCAACCGCCAGCGTCACGGCGGCGGCGAGGCGAAGTACGAACCGGCTTCCGGCGAGCGCGGCGCAC
>JBGSJA010000055.1:0-11485 GCA_041742235.1 Salaquimonas sp.
GACGTTTGCCTCGCCCGACTGGGACAAGGCCAGTCTCGACGCACTGCGCGCCCAGTATGAGAAGGACTCTGCCGCCTATCCAAGCTGGGCCGGGATGGAGGGGCCGCGCGGAACGGTCAACGAAGAGACGCGCCACATCGCTGCGGCTGCGGCCTGGGGCCTGTTTCCGGAAGCCGATGCCACCTACTTGAACTACAACGGGAGCTTTCCGGAGGGCGGCTGCTATACGGCCACCTACTCGGTGCCCGAGAACGACGCGTTCTGGTCGATCACCGTTTACGGATCGGACGGCTTCATTAAGTCAGAAAAAGCCACGATTAATGGCCAGAACGTGAAGCTGAACGCGAACGGGACGTTCACGGCTTACTTCGGCTCACTTGAAGCCTGTGGCGACAAGCCCAACCGGGTAGATGCTCCAAAGGGCTGGAATTTCCTGATGCGCATCTACCGACCGGGGCCTTCGGTCCTGGACGGTACCTACACTTTGCCGGATGCGGTTCCTGTCACTTGAATGCTGGCGAAAAACCGGGAGCGCGTGTTCATCGGTTCCGGCGAACACCGGACACTCGCCCAAACCCCTTCGAATGACGGCTCTGGGCGCACTGCCGACCGGCAGTTTTGGGGCCGGAAGGAGACCGTCTGCTTAAACTTGCGTTATGTCGCTAGCTGCCGTGATCACATGGCCGGAAGCCTTTCCGAGTTGGGAGCTATCTCCAATGCACCAATTGGCATTTTCTCTATCCGGAAAGATTAGAAGAAAGGAGGTCGAGCGCTTCATCGAAGCACGAGGCGAATGGTTCTTCGTTCTCGCCTTCATAAAAGGTCATGTGGTTTCCGCCCGTCTGCATCACGGCGACCACATTGGAAATCGTCGACCATCCGTAATCTGGAAAGTCGCTTTCACGGACGGACTGGCTTGCCCTGATCAACACTACCGGCACTACGCTGGAGGCTGGCTTGTATTTTCGCAAAAGCAGCCGCTGGGAATTCATCATCAGCGCGTGCCAGCGACCAGGTTTCCTTTGCGCCGGCAGCGCCGCGCCAAGGTCGGCTTCCATTTTCTCCAATGGCGTCAGCCGGGAATACCGGATGCGCGTATTGACTTTACGTGCCGCCCGAACCGCCATTGTGACTACGTCCGCTTTCTTGAGGAGGATACGGACACGTTTCTGTAGTCTCTGCATACGGCTGTTGAGCCTGAGCCGGGTATCGAGAATGACTACTCCGGCAGTTTTGCCCGATCCATTCAATTGCCGCGCGATCTCGTAAGCGACGAAGCCGCCAAAGGAGTAGCCGGCCAGAAGATAGGGTCCGGCCGGATCCACCCGCTCGATACTTTTTTTCATCCGGCTGGCGATCGCAGGAACTGAATCCGGCTTCGGTTCTCCAGGCACCATCTCCGGATGGACCACTCCCAGCCCGTACCATCTCTCGACCATGCGGCGGGCGACCGAGGAAAATCGCAGCGGAATGCCGCTGGCGCCGGGGATCAGGAAGAAGCTTCGCGCGTTGCCAGATGAATAGCCCGATGGCAGCAAGGGTGTAACCAACCTGTCTTCGCCCCGCGTCTTTTGCACCGGCTTGTGACTTGAGCGGGTAACGACGATGTAGCGCGCAATGGCCGTGATTGTTGGCTCGCGAAAGACATCGCTCATGGCGAGGTCAACGCCGAACTCCTCTTCCGTCTTGAACAAGAACTCCAGGATTGAGAGCGAGTCGCCGCCGATGTCGAAGAAGGACGCGTTCCTGTCGATCGCCCTGCCCTTCAGCACGGAACCGCAGATCTCGATCAATCTGTCTTCGATGGCGTCCAGGTTTTCATCGCGCTGAACGGGCAGATGCAGATCATGTTTCGCGAGGTCCGTGTTCGGTTCCTGTTCCGGCAATTCGCGCCTTACCGGAAGCTGCCAAAGTCTGGTGTTCCGGTCCTTAATGATTGCCGCGGCAACGCTGCGAAAATCCTCCGCAAAGGCCTCGAGCGCGGCGGCCTCCAGTAAGGCGGTGTCATGGTGCAGGCGAACCGTCCGCAGGTCGCCGTCGTCGACGATGGCGATCCAAAGATCAAACTTCGCATTCTCGCGCGCGTACTTGATTGGCGAGCTTTCGATCCCTGCCCCCTGCAGGGTCGGGCGGAAGTGCTGCCGGTGTGTGAACATTATTTGTCCGAACGGCATCTTCGCAGAGTTCGAACGAAGTTCGGGCATTTTGCGCACCAGCATGTCGAAAGGGTAATCGCCATGCGAAAGCGAAGCGATTACCTGTTCACGCACTCCAGCCAGAAACTCCATGAAGGGCGGATCTGTCTCGCTCCGCGTCCGCATCACCACGGTGTTCGTAAAAACGCCGATCAGATTGGCGAGCTCGGGCCGGTTGCGGCCCGCCATCTGCGTGGCAATCGCAATGTCGGTTTCCCCAGACCGTCCGTGAAGTGTCGCCATCGTAATCGCGAGCATTGTCATGAACGGGGTTGCGCCGCATGCCCGCCCGATTGCGTCCAGCGCATTGCTGGTTTGCGGATTGAGCGAAAAGCTCAGCTCGCCAAGTGCACCACGCGAAGGCGCAGCCCGATTTCTTGCGGCAGGCAAGGTGAACTGACTGTCGGCGCCCTGCAACTGCGAGCGCCAGAAGCCGAGCGAAGCGTCCCAGCGCCCATTGGCCAATTCCGCGTTCTGCCATGATGCGAAATCGGAATACCGGATCTTCAGATCCGGAACGTTCGCAGGCACGCCCTGTGCATGCGCCCTGTAGAAAGCCTCGATCTCGGCATTGAAGATCCGGACCGACCATTCATCGCAAACTACGTGATGGATGACGGTGACGAAGAGAAAATCCTCGTCGTCCAGCTGCAGCAACCTGGCGCGTATGGGAGGCTCTGATGCGAGATCGAACGGCAGCTCCGCAGTCTCTTCCACCAGGCGCTCGATCTGGCCGGCACGATCCTCCTCCGGATAGATACTAGCCACTGCAAGGCGCGGCAGCACCGGAGAGGGAGATGTTCGCGCGATGCCCTCGTCCAAGGTGATGACCGACCTTAGCGGCTCATGCCGCGCCACGACATCGTCGAATGCGCGCGCGAGACTGGCGGGATCGAGCTTGCCGGAAAGGCGTACCGCCTGAACGACGTTGAAAGTCCGTTCGTCCTGGATCTTGTCGGAGAACCATATGCGATGTTGCGCAGGTGAAAGCGGCACCACTCGTGGATGATCGGCCCTAGGTATCGATGCGCCCGCCATGGCCCGCTTGCGACGTGCAAGCAGTTCGGTTTCAAGGCTGGCCCGCTTCTTCAGATCGGAAGATTCGAGGGGTGAATCAGACATGCGGATGCTCCGCCGCGGCAGTCGCAAACGCCTGCTTCTCTTCCAAGAGAAGGAGCCGCTCGGTGATTTCCACTGACAGCATTCGGATCGTCGGAAAGCGGAAGAAATCCCCGTAGTCCATCGATAGCGCGATTTCCTCCTCCAACCTCATCGCCAGTTGCAGAACCAGCAGCGAATGTCCGCCAAGGTCGAAAAAATCATCGTCGATGCTGATCTTCTCGATTTCGAGCAATTCGGTCCATATGCCCGCCAGCAACTTCTCCACCGGAGTGCGCGGGGCTTCATAAACCTGCTCGGGGGGGCCGCCCGCGGAAATTTCAAGCAGCGCCTTGCGATCCACCTTTCCGTTCGATGTAAGCGGAAAGGCACCAACGGCGATGATTTCACCGGGGACCATGTATTCGGGGAGTTCACTGGAAACCAGCCGGCGAACCGAGGCAGAATCGACAGTTGCGCCGCCTGACGCGGGCATTACAAACGCCGCCAGCGACCGGACGGCGCCACCTTCCTCGCGGCGCGGCACGACCACCGCATCTGCGATGGCAGGGTTGCGCCGCAAGACAGTTTCGATCTCCTGGAGTTCCACCCGGAAGCCCCGGATTTTTATCTGGGTGTCCTTGCGACCCCGGAAATCCAGTTTCCCATCGGGAAGCATTCTTGCCCGGTCACCGGTGCGGTACATGCGTGCGCCGGGTTCATTGGAGAATGGATCGTCAAGGAATAATGTTTGAGTTTCGGCAGGCATATTGAGGTAGCCCTGTGCAACCCCGTCACCGCCGACGTAAAGGTCGCCTTCGACGCCGAGGGGAAGAACTCTCAGCCTCTCGTCCAGAACGTAGGCAGTGGAATTGGCGATCGGCCGGCCGATCGGAACGGCGCCATTCTCCAAATCTGCCAGCCGCACGGCACAGCAAGTCGAAAAGGTCGTGTTTTCCGTCGGGCCGTAGCCGTTGACAAAGGTGCAGCGCGGATGGGCCGCAAGGAACTTACGCACGTGATCAGCGGACAGCACATCGCCGCCCGCAAGCACCTGGCGGACTTGCCGAAAGCAGTCCAATCGCAAATCGACAACCTTGTGAAACAGCCCGGCCGTCATCCAGAGGGTGGTAATGCCCTCCTCCATGATGGTGTTGGCGAGCTCGGAGATTGTCGGCTGGCCGACTTTCGGCTGCACCAGCGTGCCGCCGTTCAGCAATGCCACCCATATCTCGAAAGTTGAGGCATCGAAAGCAACGGAACTCAGCTGCAAGATCCTTTCGTCGGGGCCAAGCTGCGCATAGTCGGCCCCCTTGACGAGACGCAGAATCGACCGATGGCTGATCAGCGCTCCCTTCGGAATGCCCGTGGAGCCGGAGGTGTAGCAGATGTAGCCGATGTCTTCGGACCCCAAAGGCGGACGCGGCGGCGCGCCGCTTGTCAGGTCGGAATCGGATCCGGCCGGGATCGACAACGCCGCAACGCCGGCAGCCCCTGGATGAACCTCGCCCTGGGCCAGAAAGAGCCTTGCACCGCTTGCGTGAATGATGTGGCGTACGCGATTTTCCGGCAGTCCCGGTTCGATTGCCAAATAGGTTCCTGCTGATTTCAGGATGCCAAGCAGGCCCGCGACAAGGGCAGGCGTTCGCTCGGCGGATATGGCAACGACATCTCCGCTTGCCAGGCCTCGGTCATGAAGCAGGGTTGCAAGGCGATCCGACCATTTGTCGAGTTGCTGATACGTAATTTCCTCGTCGCCATGGGCGATTGCGACGTTGTCGGGAAAAGCGGTTGCCGTTTCCTTGAAGACCTCGGGCACGCTCGCGTCGCGGGGATAAGGTGAAACCTTGCCGCCGCAATAGGCAGAAATAAGGGCACGCTCGTCATCGGGAAGGATTTGGAAGTCATCGACGTGACGTTGCGGATCAGCCAAGATTTCTCCAAGCAGCGTCTTGAACCGACTGATAATCCTTTCCACCCCAGGCTGATCGAAAACGTCGGTGGAAAATTCCACATGGCCCTCGATCTCGCCGCCCGCTTCGGCAAGCACGAAGGAGAGGTCGAAATGGGCACGGCTATGGTCGAAGTTGAACGGCTCGAACGTGGCTGAATCCCACTGTTTGGCACGCGACTCTTTCGGCATGAACCCGAACATCACCTGTTTCAGCGAAGTCAGACCTTCCCGCCGATACCCGGCTTTTTGAACCAGCCTGTCGAACGGAACTTCAGAGTGCGCAAGAATGCGGGCCATGCGCCCGCTGGCGAAATGAAGGTAATCGATAAACGTCGTGTCGTGCCCGAACCTTGCCCGGATCGGAATGGTGTTTAGCAGGAAACCGACCAGCAGTTCGCGCACCTTTGCCGGACGGTTATCGACGACCGTCGAAATTACGAAGTCGCCTTGTCCCGAAAGGCGTTTGATCAGGACTTCAAAAGCTGCAAGGGCAGTCACGAACAACGTCACATTGGCCTCGGCCGCTATCCTTCGAAGGCCATCGCAAACTTCCTTGGAAATCCTGATCCTGATGCGTTCGCCCCGATAGGTCGGCACCTGCCGTCGAGGGCGTTCGGCAAGCGCGCCAAGATCGCCGCTCGCATTCCCGATCTCGTCAAGCCAGAAGGCGATCAGCCGATCCTTCTCGTCCTGGGCGATATTGGCAGTTCGCCAGGCGACATAATCGCCGAATTGTGGCCCCGGCTCGTTCGCCGGCAGCTCCTTCCCCGCAGCGAAAGCGGTCCACGCCTCGACCAGCTGCTCGGCGATGATCGCGGAGCTTCTGCCATCCGTGACGAGATGATGCATCTGGAATACGAGCAGCGCCTCGTTGTCGATGGTCAGGATGATGTCGGCCCTGACCAGAGGGCCATACTCCAGATCGTATGGCCTACCCGCCAATTCCCGTGCCTTCGACAACTGATCAGCGGCCGATTGCGAACGCATGTCGACAAGGCCAACCGGCAACTGGCCAGGCGGGTGAAACAACTGTCGCGGAGTACCATCCATCTCGTTGAAGGTGGCCCGCAACGCTTCGTGCCGGCTGATCACGTAGTTGACCGCATTGCTGATTGCACCGGTGTCAAGCGGGCCGCGAAACCTGATCCCAAACGCGTTGTTGTAAAGGGGAACATGCGGGGACAGCTTGCAGATTGACCAGAGCCGCCATTGGCTCGATGTCAGCGGAAGTTCCACATCGCCGTCCGGTCTTCGGGGAAACTCCGGATATCGGGAGGCGTCGCCTGATTTTTCGGGTTGAGAACCGATCAACGTCTTCAACGCGCCAAGCGTTGCACCTTCACCGTAGATGACACTTGCATCGAGACTTATGCCGAATGCCTCCTCCACGGCCATGATCAAACGGATCGCGCTGAGGGAATCTCCACCCATGAGCGTGAAGTTCTGTGCATCATCGACGAGCGGCAGTTTGAGCGCGTCGCTCCAGATCTCCTCAAGGCGGCCGGAAGGCGGCTTGCCAGGCCCGGAGAAGGACCCCTGAAGGTCGTCCTGCAACTGCGAAAGATTGAAATAATCCGCCGCCAAGACGCGCGAACGCTTGCCGGAGATCGCTTCGGGGATTTTCTCGGTCTGGATAATGACCGCGGGGAGCTTGAAGTCAGCCAGCCGACCGGCAACGAATTCCCGCAGTTCCATCAAACTCGGCGCTTTTTCCTGTGAAGCGACGATGGCGATGCCGGCTGTTTGGCCCAGCGTCTTGTGGCGGATTGGAAAGCAAAGCGCATCCGACACGCCGGGATGCGCCAGGAACGCGCCTTCGACTTCTTGGGGGGAAATCTTATGTCCGCCCTTGTTGATGATTTCCTTCAGTCTGCCGCTGATGACGAGATAGCCGCTCTCGTCGAAAAATCCTACATCGCCGGTGCGGAACCACTCCCCCATGAATGCTTCGCGGTTTAGCGCTTCATCGTCATAGCCGCTGAAAACGCCTGCGCCCTTGACGATGATTTCTCCTTCGTTCGTGTCATTGCCGTCCGGATCGACCAGCCGGACCTCGCAGTCCTGAACCACACCGGTCGTGCCAGGTTTTCGCAATCCGGGCGGCATAGGATTGCAGCTGATTGGGCCAGCTTCCGAGCTGCCATATTTCTGGATGCAGGGTACGCCAAACGAAGTTTCAAGGTTCTCTTGCAACGCCGGCGACAGGGCGTAGCCGGCGGAACGCACGAAGCGCAGCTTGGAGCGGGATAACGCCTCGCGGTTTTGATCCAGCCTGTCGAGGATGGCCCTGTGATGCGCAGGCCCGCCCGTATACCAGGTCACCCCGAACTCTACGATATCCCTGAAGAATTCATCGGGATCGAAGCGAGGCGGCACGACGATCGCGCCGCCCGACCAGATCGTGGCAAGAAGGCCGATGTTCAGGGCGCCAGACAAGTGCGTCGGCCGGAAATTGATGGTGATATCCGAGGCCGTCAAACCGAGTACGCGGCTTTCGGCTTCTGCACGGAAAAGTAGCGTACGGTGCAGGAAACGGCCCGCCTTCGGCCGACCCGTGGTTCCCGATGAACTGAGCACACAGGCGAAGTCGTCCGCCTGCGCCGGCCCCGACATCCTGGCCGCGCCGCGAACTCCGCCTTGCAGCCGGAAGACTCCTGCCCGATCGCCGGCTTCGGATGAAGCAATGATCGCAGGGATGGAATGCCTACATGCAATTGCGGCGAGGTCCGGACGTTCTCCGGCAACGATCGCGGCGTTGAGCTTCAGCGCCGGCAGAATGCGGTCCAGCTCGAACTCTGTCAGGTCGGGATTGAGCGGCACCGCGGTCGCACTGCAGGCAGTGCTCAAATAGGCGACGAGAGAGTGAGGGCGCGATGGCATGAAAAGGCCGACGCGGTCGCCGCGACCGATACCGTGCACGTTGAGATGTTCCCTGACGGCGCAAATCGATTCCAGAAGACCCTGATAGGTCATCGACTGCCTGCCCGGAGCATGAAAGGCAAACGAAGCTGGCCGTCGCCGGGCATGTGATGCGATTACGCTTTCGAAGCTTTCGTTCATGCTTTCCTGGCTCCAGACAGAACGCGACCACACAAAACCGCAAGGTTGGTATCAGCCGTGGTCGTCGTGTCGTGGTCAAGCGCCATGCTGCACCATTCAAAAAGGAGAGGACAGCCGAAAAAGTCCTTGAAAAAACTGCACCTGCAGCGCGCGTTCCAGCAACGGCAGCAGCAGGATTGGCAAGCTCGCCATCAGGGCTTTTGGTAAATTACGACCCAAGGCGAAATAAGTATAGCTGAGCACCAACAACAGCCCGCCCCAAAACACGCCGAACAGGATGACGCTGGCAACGCTGGCCAGGAAGGCGAACAGCGCGAGCATATCGCTCACGGGCAGGACGTCGCGAAATTCGAACAGACGTATCTGCCTTATTCTCGGCACTACCAGGATCAGGACCAGTAATAATCCCAGACCGGAGGCAAGCGCGGGGAGCGCGCGCGCCTCCCAGGGCCAGCTGGCCGACTGCGCGAGCGCCCAGCCAAAAACGGCGAAGAGAAACACGGAAATGATCAGGTCACCGGATTTCACCACGCCTCGCCGCGTTTTGCGCCGCCTGCCTGATCATTCTGCGGCTGAGCCTTACGAAACCGAGCGTCAGGACGGCGATTATGAGGAGCGAGGCGGGCCTCGCGAAGAATGTGCCGCCCCAGATGCCGAGCGATTTGACCAGTGCATCTTCGGCGGCAGGGCCGAGAATGAAGCCGATCACGAACGGGGCGCGCGGCCAGTCGAACTTCTTGAACGCATACCCCACCAATGCCAGCCCCGCCATGACAAGGTAGAACCGCCATTCGCCCGAGCTGAGAAAGATGCTGATCAAGACGAAAAGATATACGTAAGGAACGAGATACTCCGCCCTGATCCGGGCAATCGCATTCAGCCGAAACGAGATCAGATAGAGCATCAACCCCGCAAGGATGTTGGATGCCGCGAGCGCCCAAACCATGATCCAGACCAGCTGCGGCTGATCCACCGCCAGCCGCGGCCCCGGACTGATTCCCAGCGGGACAAGCGCGACCAACAGCACGGCCATGCCCGAACTACCGGGGATTCCGAGAAAAAGGGTTGGCACGAGTGCGCCGCCCTCTTTCGAATTGTTTGCCGCCTCCGGCCCGATGATGCCCTCGACCGCCCCCTTGCCGAACTTCTCAGGTGTCTTCGATTTCTGAGCGGCATGCCCGTAACAGAACCATGAAGCGACGTCGCCGCCCAATCCTGGGATGATGCCGATCACCGCGCCGATCATCGAAGTGCGGAACGTCAGCCAGCGATGTTCCAGAACGTCGCGCAAACCGAGCCATTGCTGGCGCAGGACATCCGTTCTCTGGTGGATTTTAGCGTCGGCTGTGTCGTCTTTCCTGGCAGCCGCCATCTCGATCATTTCGGGTACTGCGTAAATCGCGAGAATTGCCGTGATGAGATCGATGCCGCCCCACAGGAATTGGTGTTCGCCCGTGAAACGATGCGTGCCGAAAATTTTTTCTGCGCCGACTGTCGCAAGCAGGAGACCGAAACAGCCGGTGAGCAATCCCTTGGCAAGAGCGCCCTCGCTCAGCAGCGCACAGAAAAGGATTCCAAAAAGCGCGAGAAAGAAGATTTCCGGATAGCTCATCCATGTGACAGCGGTCATCGCAAATGGGACGAGAGCCGCCAGAACTACCGCGCCGAGTACGCCGCCAATTACAGAAGCCGCCGTTGATGCGGTCAACGCCCTAACCGCTTCGCCCTTCCGTGCCATCGCATGGCCGTCGGCCAACATTGCAGTGCTCGGGCCGGTGCCGGGGATTCCGAACAGGATGGCCGGAAGTGCACCGCCCGTATGCACGACAGCATGCAAGCTTATCAGAAAGACGATGCCGCTGGCGGGATCCATCCTGAACAGGAGCGGCATGACCGAAATGATCGCTAGCTTGCCGCCGAAACCCGGCACGATCCCGAAGAAAAGGCCAATTGGCACCGCAATCGATAGCCAGAGCAGGAGCGTGGGTGAGGATACGAAGATCCATAGCGCATCAAGCACTTGTTGCTCCAAACATCCTAGGCCGTCACTTTTTTTCCAGGGTCTTGGCTACTAAGACGGAAAAGGCGTCGCCCTGGTGCAGAAAGCCGCGGACGCCTGCTTCCACTGCCGATCCATCCTGGAAATCTATCGGCAATCCTTGCCTCGCCGCTTCGGTTATGAAGTCGGGATCCGCCAATGCCTGCGTATAGGCATCGCGCAGCATTTCGAGAACTTCCGGACTGGTGTCGGGAGCGGTCAAAGTGAGCCGCCCTAGATTGTTCATGGCGGCAATTTTCTCGGCAACGAGTTTCTGGTCTGCCGTTTTAGCCACCATCATCCCGTCGGGAAGCGTGCGAAACTCAACGATCATGGCCTCGCCGAACTTCAAGATGGCGCGCGCCGTGCCCGACGCGATCACGCTCGGAGCATTGCTTTCCGAAGTCAGTATTCCATCAATTTCGCCCTTCATCAGCGCGGCTTCGGCTTCATTGCCGCCGAACCCGGGGAGCACCTTCATGTTCACCTTGAAGGCATCGCCGAACAGTTTGGTCTGGATGTACGAGGCGGAACCGAATCCCGAAGTGACGAAGATCTTGGTCCGGCCATCCGCCTGCAAGTCGTCAATCGATCGGATGCCGGTCTTCTCCTGCATCAGGACAATGCGTGCTTCCGCTCCGGCCTTACCTAGCCAGCCCACCTTGGACAAATCGAATTCGATGCCATCCCGACGGGCGATCTGCGACAGCAGAAGCCCGGAGTTTATCGCCATGATTGTCAGACCGTCCGGCGTAGCGGCGTACAGTTCGTTGAGTGCAACGACACCGCCCCCAGCCGGGCGATTGACGACCACGACCCGGCTGCCAGGTAGATGCTTCTGAAGGAACGGCGCAATCAGCCTTGCATAGCGATCATAACCGCCGCCGGACTCCGCTCCAACGATGTAGGTAATGACCTTGCCACTGAGATACCCGCCCTCCTCGGTCGCATTCGACTTGGACAAACCCAGGCTGACCAACACAACCGCAAAGAAAACCGCAGCGATGTAACTTTTCCTCATCATCCTAAAGGCGATCACGGAAATTTAATTGTCAACCATCGCATGCCTTGAGCAGGGGTCCAAGTTGGGATCACCATATCGCGCTAATTGACGGCTTTCCTTCAAGTACTGCTGAAGGG